>NZ_AKIN01000024.1:0-2034 GCF_000309405.1 Vaccinium witches'-broom phytoplasma str. VAC | reverse complement strand
CAAAAGTTTTCTATAAATAAATATTATAGATCAACGAATCATAAAAAACATTTTATAAATTTGAAACCAAAAATAATTATTATCACTAATAAACATATTAATTGTAAAAAAAGGATTCAAATAATGACAGATCACAAAATTATAGATGGTATTTTATTTAAAAAAATGGTAATTAATGGCGCTATTAATTTAAAAAATAATTATAAAAAAATAAACAATTTAAATGTTTTTCCTGTTCCAGATGGAGATACAGGGACTAATATGCAAATGACTATGGCAGAAGGAATAGAAAAACTAAAACTTGTTGACGATCCCTCTATCATGAAAATGTCTAAAGTTTTATCTGACGCTTTATTGATGAGTTCTAAAGGAAATTCGGGAGTTATTTTATCTCAGTTTTTTTCAGGTATTTTTGAACAAATTAACGTTTTTCAAAAAGATACGATTGATATTTCTCAATTTATCGACTCTTTTGTGAATGGTTATAAAAAAGCTTATGAAGCGGTTATGAAACCAGTTGAAGGCACTATTTTAACTGTTTTACGTGAATCTATCGAAGCGACTCATAAGAAAAAGAGTTTTAAAGTTTTAAAAGATGTTTTAAAATATATGATTAAACATGCTAAAATTTCTTTAAACAAAACAACCGATTTGCTACCCGTTTTAAAAAAATTTAATGTTGTTGATAGTGGTGGAGCTGGTTTTGTTTGTATTTTAGAAGGTATGTTAAAAATATTAGAAAACGACGAATTAATGTTGGAAGAATATGATTCATTCGACGAAGGTGCTCATTCTTTTGATAATATAGAACATGTCGTAGGAGAAAATCTAAAATACATGTATTGTACAGAATATATCGTTCAATTAATACCTAAAAGTGGTTTTATTTTAGAAAATAAAAGAAAAGAATTATTAGATATTGGCGATTCTTTGATTTTATTAGAAAATAATAATTTAGTTAAAATACATATTCATACTAATATGCCTGGCGATGTTTTAACTAATTTATTACAGTACGGAACTTTAAAAAGATGTAAAGTTGATAACATGAAAGAACAAAACGAAAACGTTGTGAAACAAAAAAACGCCGATAACGCTTCTCAATTAAGTTATTCTTTAATATCGGTTGTTTCTAACGAAGAAATAAAAAATATTTTTTCAGATATGAATGTTAATTATATCATTGATAAATCTGATAAATCTAATAAAACAGTTTCTTCCAAAGAATTTCACAAAATTTTTAAACAATTAAAACCTTCTCATGTTATCGTTTTAACTAACGGTGAAGAAAATAAATTAGCGGCACAAAAAGCTTTAAAAGCTTTTCCTGATTTAAAGGTTAATTTAGTAGAAACGCAAAACATAGCTGAAAGTTACAGTGCGCTTTTATCTTTTGATGAAACAGTTTCTTTAAAAGATAATTTAGTGAATATGCGACAAAACATTAAAAAAAATAAAATTGGCGAAGTAGTCCATTTAAAAAAATCTAATCAATTGTCTACAGATTCATTAAATATTAATGAAGAACATTTTGCGGAAATATTAGAATCTTTAAAAAATAATAAAGATAATTATTTAGCCATTTTAGAAGAAAAAATTCTTTATAATCATTTGGATTTAAACACATTAACAAAATATTTATTAGAAAAAATGGTTAATTCAGACAATAAATTTTTAACTATTTTTTATGATTATAAAAAAGTTTCTCAAGATCATTTAGACCAAATAGAAGGTTTTTTAACATATAAATATACTTTTTTAGAAATTGAAAAAATAGAAAATGACGATGCAATGCGTCCTTATATGTTCGTTTTAGAATAAAAATAATAAATTCATTTTTATTATTTTTTGTGTGGATATGGCGGAATGGTATACGCGCATGTTTGAGGGGCATGTGAGAATTTTTCTCGTGTGAGTTCGAATCTCATTATCCACACCATAATAAAAAAATACAACAAAAATTGCTTGTATTGAAGGTTCGACTGAGCAAATGAGTTATTTTTGATAAATAATTCATTTTTTTATGTTGTTTTA
>NZ_AKIN01000025.1:0-3656 GCF_000309405.1 Vaccinium witches'-broom phytoplasma str. VAC | reverse complement strand
TTTTTATTAAGTGGTTATTTTATATAATCACTTTTTTAATTTTATTCTCATTTACAAAGGAAAATATTTCAGCAAAAAGGAGGTTTTTTTTGAAAAATAAAGAATTTTTAAATAATATAGATCAATTATCGCAAGAATACGAACTAACTCGTGAACAGACTATTCAATCTTTTGAAAAGGGTTTAGTTTCTGGTTGTAAAAAAAATTACCAAGTTAAAAGTTGTCGTACAAAAATTACTCCAGAATATGATGAAATTTTCTTATATAAACAATATTTAGTAATTGATCCTAACGACGAAGAAACGCTAAACGCCAATGAATATAGTTTCCTTGATTTAGAGGAGGCGCAAAAATTAAAAGAAGACGCACAAGTAGGAGATATTATCGAAATTGAAGTTGATCCGAAAGATTTTAATTTTTATGCTAGTAAAGATTTTAAAAATAAATTTAACGAAGAATTGATCAAACAAAAAAGAGAAACCATTTATAATTTTTTTAAAAATTATGAAAAAAAATTAATCAGCGGTAAAGTAATAGCGGAAAATACTCATTTCTACACTTTAGAATTAGAAAAAGAAATTAATACTTTATTATCTAAAAAAGAAACCCTTCTTAATGATAATTTTCGTATTGGCGAAAGAATTTCAGTTTTTGTCTTAGAAGTTCAAAATACTACTAAAATGCCTAAAATTTTTGTTAGTAGAGTCCATGTTAATTTTGTTGTTGAATTATTAAAAGAATTTGTTCCAGAAGTGCAAGAAGGCATCATTAAAATTATGGGAATAGCCCGCATACCATCAGACAGAATTAAAATAGGCTTAATGTCTACTGATCCTAAAGTAGACCCTATTGGTTCTTGCATCGGCGAAGGCGGAAGTAGAATAAAAAGTGTGGTTAATATTTTAAAGGGCGAAAGGATTGATTTATTTCAATGGAGTTCTGATCCGATAGAATTGATAACTAACTCTCTTCAACCGGCTCAAATTCTTAAAATTACCTCTATTAATGAAAAAAATAAAACAGCGTCTGTTGTGGTTGCTGACGATCAAGCCTCTTTAGTAATTGGTAAATTAGGAAAAAATGTTAAATTAGCCGCTCAGGTTACTAAATGGAATATTAACATTCAAACCTTATCTCAACAAGAAGAATTAGAATGATTTAATAATTATGGTGAAAAAAGTATTCTTACCTAAAGATATTTTAAGAACTTGCATCGTTAGTCGTCAAAAAAAACCCAAAAAAGAGTTGATTCGTGTAACGATTTCCAATCAAGGTGTTATTTCTCTTGATTTGGAACAAAAACTGCCCGGAAGAGGCGCTTATTTTATTTTAAATAATGAAAATCTTTTGTTAATTCAACAAAAAAAACTTTTAGATAAAAAATTAAAATCTTTTGTTGACGAAAAGATTTATAAACAACTTTGGGATTTGTTAAATTGATAAGAGAAGAAAAATGCTATTCAAAGGAGAACAGAAAAATATGAATTTAGAAAAAAATCCAAAAGAAGAAAAAACGACTGATAACGAAACTATTGGAGTAACAAGTTATGTTTTCAATCCTAAACACACAGTTCAAGATTTAGCTAAACACTTACAAGTTTCTAATATTTTTTTAATTAAAAAAATATTAGAAATGGGTGTTAAAACTAATATTAATCAAACCTTAGATCGAGAAACTATTGAACTTTTGGGATTAGAATTAAACCTTCAAATTATTTATTCTCCTCAAGTTGATCCAGATCACAAAAAAGGTAAATCTAAAAAAGAGAACACTAAATTGACTAAAAGAGTTCCTATTGTAACTATTATGGGACATGTGGACCATGGTAAAACAACTTTATTGGATTCTATCAGACAAACGCGTGTAGTAGACCAAGAATTTGGAGGGATTACTCAACATATTGGAGCTTATGAAATTAGTTATAATAATAATAAAATAACTTTTATCGATAGTCCAGGCCATGAAGCTTTTTCACAAATGCGTTCTAGAGGGGCTAAAGTCACTGATATTTGTGTTTTAGTGGTAGCTTGCGATGATGGAGTCAAACCACAAACTATTGAATCTGTAGAACATGCAAAAGCGGCTAATGTGGACATAATTGTTGTTATTAATAAAATTGATAAATTGAACAATAAAAAAGAAAACATTATGACTGAACTATCTAATTATGGCTTATTACCTGAAGAATGGGGGGGCAATACTCCTTATATTGAAATGTCGGCTCTTAAAAAACAAGGTTTAAACAACTTATTAGAAATGATTTTGTTAATGAGTGATATTAAAAACATTCAAACTGATTTAACAAAAAAAGCCGAAGGAACAGTTTTAGAAGCTAGTTTGGTCAAAAATAAAGGACCTTTAGCTACTTTAATTCTCACTAACGGAATTTTAAAAATCGGTGATGTGGTTGTTGTCGGTGAAACTTATGGTAAAATACGCTCTATAGAAGACGATTTAAAGAAAAGTTTTAAACAAGCGGTTCCTTCGCAACCAGTAGTAGTTTCTGGTTTAAAACAAGTGCCTCAAGCTGGCGATCATTTTATGTTAGTTGAGAATGAAAAAGTCGCGAAACGCATAGCAGACGAAAGAAAACATTTAGCGAAAGCAAAAAAATACGCTCTTTTAGATGAAATAGCAGCTTACAATGATAATGTTTTTGAATTAGAAGACGAAAACGAAACTAAAACTTTAAACATTATTTTAAAAACTGATACTCAAGGAAGTATTGAAGCGATTCAAAAAGCTTTAGGACAAATGTCTACCGAAGAAGTGAAAATTAATTTTATTAAAAATTCTGTAGGGATGGTAACTATTAATGATATCAATTTAGCTAAAACTTTTGAAGCTTTATTAATTAATTTCAATACTCCTTTAAATAATGATTTGCTTAAGTTTGCTCAAGATTCTAAAGTAGAAATTAAAACTTATCAAATTCTTTATAAAATGATGGAAGATATTGAAATTGAATTGAAAAAATTAATCAAACCTGTTTTTGAAGAAAAAATGATGGGGCAAGCTGAAGTTAGAAAAATATTTTATATAAGTTCTATCGGTCATGTTGCGGGTTGTTATGTTACTAGTGGAACTATTTTTAACAATTCTTTAGCGAAAGTGATCCGTAATAAGGAAGTGATTTACGAAGGCAAAATAACTTCTTTAAAACATTTAAAAAATAATATCAATAGCGCCAAACAAGGCCATGAATGTGGTATTGTTTTAGATAATTTCAACACTTTTCAAGTTGATGATATAATAGAATCCTCTAAAATGGAGAAGGTAGTATAAATAATATGAGTATTGTAAATGAAAGAACAGCGAATTTAATTCACAAAGAGATAGTTTTTATAATTAATCAAATAGTTATAAACGATAAAATAGGGTATATCAATGTTACTGATGTTGATTTAACTAAAGATTTATCCTTTAGCAATATTTATTATACTCTTTTAAAAGATGACGAAGAAACTGTGGCTCTAGCGGCTGAAGTTTTAGAAGAACATAAAAAAGAAATTCGTATGGAATTAGCTAAAAAAATCAGAAATATTAAAAAAATTCCTAATTTAATTTTTAAATATGATCAATCTTTAGTTTATGGCAAACATATTGATAAACTTTTAGAAGACATAAATAAATAAAAAAGATAAATATTTATTAT
>NZ_AKIN01000026.1:0-1214 GCF_000309405.1 Vaccinium witches'-broom phytoplasma str. VAC | reverse complement strand
TATTTTATATTTCTTTTCTTTAAAATTAATTTTAACTATTTATTTTTTCTATAATAAGTTCAACAGTTTTGTTCAATTCTTCGTTTTCTTTGATTTTTTTCTCTATTTTTCTGTAAGCTTTTAAAATAGTAGAATGATGTCTTTTATTAAAGTGCAGGCCGATTATTTCATAAGAAGAATTGTTTATTTTTTTAATTAAATAAATAGCGATATGACGAGGTAGAGAAAATTTATTATGTTTTTTACCACTAATTAAATCGCGTACACTGATATTATAAAATTCACTAACTATATTTTTTATTTTTTTAACATCTATCTCTTCTTTTGAAAGATTTTTTTTATTTTTTAATAAAGGGTCTAGAGCTTCTGTTACATTTTTTAAATTAATTTCTAACCCATAAATTTGAGTATAATTTAAAAGTCTTAACAAAACTCCTTCCATTTCCCTTATGTTATCGCCAAAACGCGAAGAAATAAATTCTAAAATTTCTTTTTTTATTTTGGTGTTGTCGCCTTCAATCTCAAATATTTTTTTCTTTAAAATTTCTAAACGATGTTTAGAATCAGGTTTTTTAATATCTACTATTAATCCTGCTTTAAAACGATTAGTCAATCTTTCCATAATTTTATTCAATTCAGAAATAGGTTTATCGCTGGTAATAATGATTTGTTTTTTATTCAAATTAAGATAATCAAAAAGTTTAAAAAATTCCATTTGAGTTCTTTTAGCGTCAGCCATTATTTGAATATCATCTACCAAAAGAACATCAATATTACGGTATTTATTATTGAAATCTTCCATTTTATCTTTTCTTAATTGATTAGTAAAATCTTCAATAAAGCCATCAGCTTTAACGTATAAAATCTTTTTATGAGGATGTTTATCAAAAATATAATTACCAATTGCTTGCATAAGATGAGTTTTTCCCAAACCCACTGAACCAAAAATATATAAAGGATTCGTTTGTACGACTTTCGCTTCAGCGATTTGTTTAGCCATTTTAAAGGCGAAAATGTTACTCGGACCAACAATAAAATTATCAAATTTATAATCAGCTTCTAATTTTCCCAAATGATAACTATTAAAATTTATTCTTTTTTCTTGAATTTCTTCTTCTTTTTCTTTTTTAATTTCTTCCTTAGTAATAAAATTAAAAGTTATTTTTTGTTTAGAATATTTTTCCGATAATTCTTCAATTTTTTTTAAATAAATA
>NZ_AKIN01000027.1:0-481 GCF_000309405.1 Vaccinium witches'-broom phytoplasma str. VAC | reverse complement strand
TTAATAATATTAAAATAAATATATAGAAAAGGAGATGAATATAAAAATGTTTGTTAATGCAATTGATAAAAATAATGACTTATTAGAAAATTTATTAGACTATTGGAAAAGCGTTTCTTTTGGCGAGAATTCTCATTCTTTTATGAGAACCGATATTAAAGAATATCCTCAACATTATGAATTGATTAGCGAATTGCCTGGTTTTAAAAAAGAAAATATTAAAATAAGTTTAGAAGAAGGATGGTTAATAATTGAAGCTCATCCTAAGCAAGAAAACCCATCAAAAGCCGTAAAAAAAAACGAAAGTCAACCTGAAGTTAACTTTTTAAGACAAGAAAGAATTAGAGGTATTATTAAACGTAGTTTTAACATAGGTGAAGATTTTTCTATTGAAGATATTGACGGTTCATTAAATAATGGTTTATTGACAATTATTATTCAGAAAAAACCTGAAGAGACACGAAAAGAAAAAAAATATTTA
>NZ_AKIN01000028.1:0-1463 GCF_000309405.1 Vaccinium witches'-broom phytoplasma str. VAC | reverse complement strand
CATACTTATTAGTTTTTGCACTTATTACTATCCTTTTTAATTCAATGATACATCAACTATCCATAAACAAACTACTGAAAAGAAATTAATAAAATTTATATTGATATTTGTTACTTTCTTTCTCCTCAATTTAAGCAAGATTTGAAAAAAACTGTTTCCCTTTCTAATATTATTAGAAATATTGAAACAAGTAAAAAGAAAGCTCGTTATAAAGCTATTCATAATTTTTATCAAGAAAATAAATTAAGTTTTTTAACTTTAACCTTACCAAAACACAATGCTAATGGTTCTCTTTCTAAAGAGGTCTTAAATTTAAATAAAATCGAACCTTTAAGCAAATTATTTATGAAAAAATTAAGACAAGAAATGAAAATTTATTTAAAACAAAAATTAAATTATTCTCCCTCTAAAATTAAATATTTTATGAAAAAAACTTTTAAATCTTTAAAAGTTACTCAAATTCAAAAAAGTAAAGTTATTCATTTTCATTTTTTATTTAACGTTAATTTATTAAAAATGTTTGGCTATGATAATAAAGTAATGTTTCAAAGAAAAGGACTTTTATTTAATACTGAATTTTACCAAAATTCCCAATATTATCAAAAAAACCAAGCTAAATATAATACTCATAATGGTTGGTTTTTTCAACAAAATAAGAATCTTATTATCCCTTTAGTGACGAAATGGTGGGCTGATATTGTTAATCATCATTTACCAAATTTAAAAAAATTAAATCCTCGTTCTCAAAATCTTCAAATTTTTACTAAAGGCAAGAACAACCAAACTATTAAACAAGAAATTAATGAATGTTTTTTGAAAACAACTACTATCAAAAATAATTTCGCTGATATAGTTAGTAATTATGTCACTAAATATTCCTCTGGTTTAACTATTAATGAAATGTCTAAAATGATTGTTAAAAATAATCGTTTATTTGTTGGTAAAAGATTATTTCAATTCTCTTTGAGTTGCCAACCTTGTCCTATTAAAAAAACAATTAAATACTTGCCTTTTGATTTAACACAACAATCTAAAGAATTAACAGCCTTTTATTTCCAAGATATCTTAAATTTTAAAAAAGAACATATTTTTACTCATTTATTAAAAAATCATATATTAAGAATTAATGGTTATAAAGGAATTAAAAACGACCAAGGTTTAACTTTTTTTCATCAAAATCAAACTCTTTTTTCTCAAAAATATCGTCAATTTTTAGGAAAAACCGCCACTTTTTATTTTACTGCTTATTATTCCGCTACTCCTTTTGATAGCTTAAAAGCAAGAAAAAAATATTTATTAATGTTAGAAAGTTTAAATCATATCTTTCATTTGAATCAATTCAAACAACATCAACCTTTAAAAAATAATCATGATAAAATCAAATATTATACTCAATTTCATAATTATATCGACCCCTTAACACAAAGGTTATCTTGTTAAACTCTTTATCATCAATTATTAAT
>NZ_AKIN01000029.1:0-707 GCF_000309405.1 Vaccinium witches'-broom phytoplasma str. VAC | reverse complement strand
ATTTTTAAATATTGGCGGAGGAAGAGGGATTCGAACCCCCGCGTCCTTTCAGACCTTCCAGTTTTCAAGACTGGCCCCTTCAACCGGACTTGGGTATTCCTCCAAAAAATAATTATAACAAAATTTTAATTAAATTTATGGTGGACCCGGTAGGATTCGAACCTACGACCAACCGGTTATGAGCCGGTGGCTCTGACCAACTGAGCTACAGGTCCATACGATGGTGGCGGCAGAGGGACTTGAACCCTCGACCTCACGGGTATGAACCATGTGCTCTAGCCAGCTGAGCTACACCGCCTTTATTTAAATTTTGTGTTTTAATTTTTAATTTTTGAAATTATTAATATTAATGTTGGTGGAGCTTAGCGGATTCGAACCGCTGACCTCCTGTGTGCAAGACAGGCGCTCTACCAACTGAGCTAAAACCCCTTTTTTTTAATGGTACCTGAAGCCGGACTTGAACCGGCACGGCTCTAAAACCATGGGATTTTAAGTCCCACGTGTCTACCTGTTCCACCATTCAGGCAAATAAGCCAAATTAATTTTTCGTTTATATTTGTCTAAAAATTAAATAAAATGGTGACCCGTAAAGGACTCGAACCTTTGACACCTTGATTAAAAGTCAAGTGCTCTACCAACTGAGCTAACGGGCCTCATAATGGTGCCAAAAACAGGAATCGAACCCGCAACCTACTGATTACAAGTCA
>NZ_AKIN01000030.1:0-909 GCF_000309405.1 Vaccinium witches'-broom phytoplasma str. VAC | reverse complement strand
GGGTTCAATCAATATTTAGCTAAACCCAAAGATGAAACTAAGATAGAATGTCGCTACACCTTCGACGGTTTAAACGGAATTAACTATTATCATCATCGATATTCTCAAATCTAATCTGAATTAAATAATATTAATCAGCGATTAACTAAAATTCATCAAGAAAATAAAATTTCCCAATTAGAACAAGAATTAGTCAATTTAAATCAAACTCCCGAAAAATACGAACAAACGATTAAAGATAAAACCCAAGAAATCATTGATATTAAAAATAATCTTAAATACCTTCAAGCTCGAGAAGAAAGTTTAAGAACAAAATTAAAGCTGGTCGAAAATCGTCGTCAATCCCAAAAAGAACCCTCTAATCTACCAATTTACGTCAAAAACCTTCACCCTTTCGACCGTTGGAATGAAGATGGTGATACTTATAACCACACCACTTTAAACGGATTCGGTGGTGCTCAGTTTGACAAAAAAGACGATAGTCAATTATTTTTATATGTCAATTTCGAAAAACAACAACACAAAGGCCCAGGTGGTAATTGCTTAATCGTTAAATACAAAGGACCTAAACACTTCTTAGAAGACGACAAAGACTATTACCTTGGTGATGCTTTCGTTGACGATGTTAATTTCAAATTAACCCATTTCCACCTCCACTTCAACCCAAAAAGAAAAACTTTATCCCTTTACCAAGATAAACAAGAATAATGATAAAGTCAAGGAAGCCGAAAACAACAAAAGAACCAGCTCTGACTGGTGATAAAAAAGAATAAAAATAAAAAGGAGATTTAATTAATGTTTAAATTACAAAAACATTTACTATTATTTAATATTATTTTATTTATTGGTTTAGGTTTAATTTTCATTACTAATAATCAACAAGCAATGGGAATGGATAATAACGATGGC
>NZ_AKIN01000031.1:0-638 GCF_000309405.1 Vaccinium witches'-broom phytoplasma str. VAC | reverse complement strand
ATTGTAAAATGTTAATTTTTATATTATTGACTATTTCATTATAATATAAAAAACTTTTGATTAAACAAAAAAAGAAAAAATTTTTACAATAAAAATTATTTCTTAATTAAAACTTAGTGAGATTGATTGTTTGGTCATTGAGATATCCCAAAACTTTAGAAACTTTTTGAAATTTAAAAAAAATATTTCCTTAGTTTGAAAAGATATGAAATTATCTACTTATTTTTTTTAGCCTTAAATTATTATCTTTTCGCATAGGCCTAAATAGCTCATACTTAATTTAGTGCACTGCTTAAAATTTTTAGACAGTTTTATAACTTGTTAAAGTTGAAAGCTTTTGTAAAATTGATATTGATTTGTTTTATTGCATCAACAATTTTATTATATTTGATAACATATTTGTATTTGTTATGAGTTAAACCGTTAACAAATCTCTTTAATATTGGTAAAACTTGTTTATTGCTAGTTTTTTCAAAAATAGGTTTTAAATAAGGATAAAATCTTGCAAGAATTGCAACAAAATCTTTTAAAGTCTTTAATAAAAAATATAAATCATCAATTTAAATAAAAAAATATTTAAAAAACGAGAACAGAATAATATCACGATAAAAAATAATACAAGATTTTATATTTTTTTA
>NZ_AKIN01000032.1:0-370 GCF_000309405.1 Vaccinium witches'-broom phytoplasma str. VAC | reverse complement strand
TTTTAATAAATAAAAAAAAATAGCCTTTATAAAAACAACTATTTCTTTGATAAAACGACATTAAAATAAAAATTTAATTTAATGGAAAAGATTATTTTTTCAATAAAAAAGGTTTAATAATATTATTTTCTAAAACTTCAGGATAATTATAAATAACTTCTCTCATTCTTTTAAATAAAACATAAATAAGTCCATTGTCAAAATCAATACGAGTAACAACTCCTATTTCTTTTTCGTTTTCAACTTTTACTCTTTCGCCGATGAGATAATAATTATCATTATTATGTAAAGCCATATATCTACCAATTTATCCTTCTTTCGATAACTTTATGTTAAAGAATTATAAAGAAAAAACAAAACATTTTATATA
>NZ_AKIN01000033.1:0-481 GCF_000309405.1 Vaccinium witches'-broom phytoplasma str. VAC | reverse complement strand
TTAAACATAATGATTTATTTTAGAAATAGTTAGGTATGAATATAATATTTAAAATTATAATTTATTTTTTAATTGAGCAATACTTTATTTTATAGTTAACGGATATAGTTTAATTAAAATCAAAAGAAGTAATATTTAGCAAATCCTATTTCTTACATTATGCCAGATGAAGCCAAAAAGGGTGGAACTAAAGTGATTGCTATGGGCCGTTCTTATTTTCCTAATCAAATCAATAATTGTCTTTCTTTCCCAGGAATTTTTAGAGGCGTTTTAAATGTTAAAGCTACTAAAATTAACAAAGAAATGAAAAAAGCAGTTATTTATGCTTTAAAAAATATTATAAAAATAAACGATTTAAATGAGAATAACATTTTACCAAATTTTCTTAATAAATCAGTAGTTAAAGAAATTTCTTTATCAGTTGCTAAAGCAGCTAAAAAAACTAGTTGTATTAAAAAAATAAATATTATAAATTAAAAAA
>NZ_AKIN01000034.1:0-409 GCF_000309405.1 Vaccinium witches'-broom phytoplasma str. VAC | reverse complement strand
TTTTTGATACTTTTTTAGGCAATTCCTCTTTAGAGGAGGAAAAACGTTTAATTTATGTCGCGATAACGAGAGCGAGAGAACTTTTATATATTACTCATACCCTCTATCGAAATCTTTACGCTTATCAACAAGAAATGAAACCTCTTTGTTTCTTAAAAGAGATGAAATTAATTTAAATATTAAATGAAAGGATTTAAACAATGTTTTTTATAAGAGAAATATTACACAATATGGGTTTCAATAGTTTTAAAAATATTACTGTTAAACAATTAAAAGATGCAGGATGGGGTGCTTACTATGTAATAGCTCTTGGATGTTATAATCTTAGAGATTTAATAGAAGCTGGTTTTACTATTGATGAAATAATAGAAGCACATTATACAATTGATAATTTAATACAAGCTAAATT
>NZ_AKIN01000035.1:0-263 GCF_000309405.1 Vaccinium witches'-broom phytoplasma str. VAC | reverse complement strand
CTTTATTTAGTTTTTTAATAGATATTTTAAATTTTTTTAAAGATATTTTTAGTTCTTTGATTAATTTTATTAAAAGCAATGTTTCTTCTCTTACTGCTCAAAAATTAATGAATCCTGATGAGGGTTTATGGGAAAAATTAAAAGAAATTTGCAAAATTATTTTCACTGTTACTGTTGGAGGCAGTGTTATTTATTTTTTCAAAGAAATGCAAACCTTTCTGTTAAATTCTTTTATTAAAATAGGGGATTTATTATTTAAAATT
>NZ_AKIN01000036.1:0-4238 GCF_000309405.1 Vaccinium witches'-broom phytoplasma str. VAC | reverse complement strand
TTTTTTTAAGAGGTTTTAACTGTTCTAAAGTATTCATAACTAAAGATAAATCTTGTTTATCGGCTATGGTATAAGCAATAATTTCTCGGTTATATAAATCCATAATTGCTGATAAATAAAGAAATGGATTACGGCCATATAATAAATAAGTAACATCAGCACATAATTTTTGAAAAGGACGATCAGCTTGAAAATTATTTTTTAAAAGATTTAATTGAGAAAGAGGAACGTAATTTTGATTATTTGAACTACGTTTCAAATAACGATTTTTGCGTGTTTGACATAACAAATGCATTTTTTTCATTTTAAAATAAACCGTTTTAGGGTTTACTTTAATGTTTTGATGTAAAAGTTCGTGATAAACACGGCGATAACCCCAAACAAAAAAACTTTCGCCCACATTATTATAATAGCGATGTTGATAACAAATATTTCGAATTTTAATGTCTAAATTGGTTAAAAAAGGAATTTTTTTCTTTTTTTTTGATAACCAACTATAATAAGTAAAGTACGACGGTATCCGAAAAAATTTAACTAAAGTCTGTAAAGGTACTTCTTTTCGGTATTTATCAATCATTTCTAAATAAAATGATTTATTAATAATAATTTGATTATTTTTGGTTCTTTTTTTGATTTCTTTTTGAACTTCTTTTTGGATAGTTTCTAATTTCTTTTTTCGTTGTTGATAAAATTCAGAATTTTTTTGATATTTATAACGATGACCGATTTTTTGATGTAAACGATATGAGTCATTATTTTTAGAATATTTAAACCAATTATAAATTTGTTGTCTAGATGTTATTTTAAATTTTTTTTGAATTTCTTTATAGGACATTCCTTGTTCTTTAGCTAAAATAACTTTTAATTTGGTATTAAAATCATAATGTTTATGTTTTTTCAGTGGTATAGCCACAAAAAGCTCCAATTCTCTTTTAGATCGAAAAATCCTTTTCTATTATAAAGCAATTTTTGATTAAAAGTTGTTTTTTTATCTCGCTTTTTGTGGTAAATATTGTTTTTTAATTTAAAAATTGTTTTATTGCTTGTTTTAGTTCTGTTTCAGATTTTAAGAAATCATTTTTTATTTTTTGATGTTTTTTTAATTTGTCTTTCAATAAATGAAAATATTCCAAAAATTCTGCTTTGGTATAAGGTAATTTTGTGTTTAAAAAAGCATCTGGATATACTCTTGTTTGGGCTGTTCCTTTAGTTATTTTTTTAAAGTGTTCTAATAAAGGATTAGAAGTGAGAATAGCAATTAAAAAATCTAAATTTAAATCTATAAATTCTTTTTTTAATTTAAAACACACAAAATCATTTGAATATAAAGCGTTTCTAACATTATCTGTTATTTCTCCAAATGCTCCTTGATTAGCGCCTAATTTGGAATAACAAAAGTCTTCGTCTTTAATAATATTTCTGGAACTACCAATATCCTTTCCTTTTTTATAAATTTCGCCATTCTTCATCCTTGGACGAACACCTTTTCCATGCGATGAGATAGTTATTTCGAAATATTCTCTTTCTGGATCTAATTTGATTGGAATTCGTGAAATTTCTAATATTTCACTGAGTGTAATTAATTCATTAATTTGATTTGTATTAGGGAATAACTGAAAAGAAAAATTATTATTTGCTATTGCTTCATATGAAAATTTATGAGCATTTTGATACAAATCTGGATTTTTTAAATATTCAATTAAATTATTCTTATTAATTTCTTTTTTTTGATTATCTAAACTAAAGCCTACATTGTCAATATAAATAAATTCTAGATTGCCTGGTTTTCCTGTATATTGTAAATGCATAATACATGTTTTTGCTGTCGTATAAGGTTCAAAAACCCTTCGAGGTAAGGAAAAGATTTTAAGATTATAATTATTGATAATAAATGTTCTAGTTTCCTTTAATTCTTGAATAAAAATAAATTGTTCTGGAATAATAATACAAGCCCGAGAATTTAAATTTTTAGATAAAGCATCTAAACAATGTTGAACACAAATAGAATTACTGTTACTACTTGGAATATCATATAATAAATTTTCATTTTTAGGAAGATTAAAAGGAATATTAGTCATCACAATATCATATTGATTTGTTCTTTTGTTAATTAAAGAACCACCTTTTTGTTCTGTAATATTAGCATGACCATCACCTACTAAAATCATATTCATTTTAGCCACATAAGCTATTGAATTAATATCAGTACCATAAATAGTATTTTCTTTTAAATTTTTTAAACTAATTTTATCATCGGGATTTATTTGTTTTTTTATATATTCAAAAGCATTAATTAAAATACCTCCAGAACCACAAAAAGGATCATATATTTTTTCTCCGGGTTTTGGTTCTATCAAATTACACATAAAACGAATAATATTACGAGGAGTAAAATATTGTGCTAAATCATCATTTAAACCACGATGACCTAAAAAAAATTCAAATGCACTCCCTTTAACATCAAGCGAAGTGTTAATGAAATCAATTTCATTAAGTTTTTTAACAATACATTTGACTACTCGGGAATGATATTTAGGTTCCAGTTTTAATTCTTCACCGTATTGATCCATTTGATATTTTTTATTTAATTTTTTTAAATTGCCATTAATAATATGAATAATATTTTCTTCAGGGGCATTAATAATATTTAACCAAATATTATTATTCTTTTCTTTTTCAGAAATTAAACGTAAAAATAATATTTTACAAAATTCAGTAAATCTTTTGTCTCCTTGTTTTAAACCAGTTGTCCTCAAAAGATCTTCTAATTTTTTTAATTCTTTAATAAATTGAGCTTCATTTTTGATGTTTTTACCAAAATTTAAATCAATTTTAGGGGTTTGGACAAATTGTTCTAAAAAATTTTTTTCAATAAAATCTGTTAAAGGATTCCCACCATATTGAAGTTCTTCTTGAAAGAAAAGATGTTTAGAAAATAAACGATAACCATCGTAACTAAAAATTAATTTAACTCCTAATTTTTCAGCATATGATTCTGCTTGCTTTTCCACATTTAATAAATTAGAATTATTTTTTTTAGTTTCGATAATAGCTAAAGGTTTGTCATTGCCAGAATAAATAATAAAATCTGGACGTTGTCCATTTAATTTGTCATATTCTTCTTTGTATTTAGGTTTTTGCAAATAAACATCTTTATTAGGATTTTGAGGATCAATAATATATCCTAGTGATTGTAATTTCGTAATAACTTTGATTTCTATATCTCGTTCTGTAATATTTGAATAAAATGACATATTTCCTCTTTTCTAAATTTATTTTTTATTTTTAATTTTCTTTCGTATTCATTTTGTCAGTATAAAGGGTAATATATTGTTGTTTTGGATTGAAGTGAAGGTAGTAAGTTTTAGTTTTTTTAGTAAACATTGTTTCTTCTTGTAAAGGGCATTTTACTTCGTTAACATATAAATCTTCATCTTTTTCTAGTAAGTATTTAGGGCCTTCATAGTCCATTTTGATAGTATGATTTATATTAATAAAACTATTTGGATTCCCTTTGATTCTTAATTTAGAATCTTCATTACTTAAGTTATCTATATCAAAACTTGCACTCATGAAATAATCGAAATCACTTCCTCCATGACCTTTATAAGGAGGCATTTTGTTAGTATAATACCAATTATCAAAAGGTTCTCTAATAAAAGGAGCTAAATCTTTGGGAACTTTATCGGGATATTGACATTGATCTAAACCGTTAAAACCAAAGAAAGTATAGGTTCTTTCAATGATGGGTTCTTCTATTTCTCCCACATGATGTAACATCAATTTTCCTTGACAAGGGGGAGTAGCAATAACAATAGTTATTTGTTTTCCGTGTTTTTTAACAATATCTAATATTTTGTCTTTGTTGTCTCTAATATCTCCTAAAATATAACCTTCATCATTGACACAAACTTTATTGTTTTTTTGTATTTCCATCCTTTTTGATAAAAATTCATTAGTTGCTAAACATTGAAAATTTTCTTTTTTAAAACCATAACAGCCAATGCCAGCTGAGGAAAATAAACTAATATAAGTGTTTTTGTTATTCATGGTATCTATAATATTTACAATATTTTTTTTCATTTTTTTCTCATTTTTTTCTTAATTATTATCACCAACTTTTAGGTTGATTTTGTTTCATTTTTAATTTTCCTTTCACTTTATTCTTAAAATTATTAAATAATAAGTAAACTAAATAATTTATAAAACTTCTTTCTTTTTTAATAATTTTTAATCTA
>NZ_AKIN01000037.1:0-5164 GCF_000309405.1 Vaccinium witches'-broom phytoplasma str. VAC | reverse complement strand
GATAACCCACAAATAAATGAAACAATAAACCCAGAAAAGGATTCAAATTATTAAAAATATTTTACCAAATTTAAAAATAAAGGAAAAAAAGCAAAATGACTAAAAAACAAAATACTAAACACAAAAATACTAACAAAATAATAGCTAAAAAAGAATTAATTACTAACATAGCGAAAGAAGGCAGAACTACTTTTACAGAAGCTAACGCGTTTTATAGTTTATTTGAAGAAGTTTTATTTCAAACGATCGCCAATAACAAGGAAGTAGTTTTAGGAACTCGTTTAGGAAAATTTGTAGTTTCTAAAATCAAAGCCTGTGAAAGACCTGAAATGAAAGCTATAAAACTTAAAAACGGCAGAATGAAATTTAAACCAACAGGCAAAAGGATTAAATATCCTGCTTCCTTAAAAGTGAGTTTTAAAATCGCAAAACCTTTAAAAGAAGCTGTGAAACAATAAGGACATAAACATTATCTGTTCTCTCCTACTAGAAGATATTTAAAGTTTTGAAGAAGCGCCTTTCTTTAAATATCTTCTAGTAGGAGAGAAAAATAGTGTTTTTGTTAAAAAGAAAGCAGGAAAAGAAAATGTATAAATGACTACTTTTAAAATATCTGAAACAAGAATTTACTTGTGAAGAACGTCGTGATATTCCCAAAAACAATTTAAAATGTATAGTTTATTAAATCAAAAGAAAGAAGCAAAAAAATGAAAAAACAAAAATTAAAATTATTCAACAAATTATATTTCGGATTATTAGCAGGCATCTTATTAGTGTTAGGATCTCTAGCGGGATACTATTATATAACGAAGGAACCAGATAAATCTAATAAGGAGACAACCCAAGAGAAAGCAGTTTCTCAGTCAGGCTTAGACCAATTAACAGATCAAATTAAGTTTTACGAACAAAAATTAAAAGAAACTTCTGATGCTGCGAGCAAAGAAACTTTACAACAAATTATCGATTTTTATCAAAAACAAAAAGAAAATTTGGAAAAGAAAAATTTATGGGAGGTTTATAGTCGTCTTTTAGAAGAAGAAATTAAAAATTTAGACCAAAAATTAAAAAACGAAACACATAAATTAACGGCTAAACACACTTTAACAGCTAAGAAATTACAAAAAGAAAAAGAATTAATTGCTTTACAAGAACAAGAAAAATTACTCACAGAAGAAGAAGAGATAGAAAATACCCTTTTACCAGATATAGCTAATAAATTAAAAAATCCTGATTTAAAAGAAGAAGATAAAAAGAAAATCATAGAGGAAAAAACACGTTTAACGACTAAATTAGACGACACTCAAAAACAAATTAGTAAAATGATTCAAAAAATAAAAATCATTCAAGAAATCAATCATTTAGAAAAAGAAATTACAGAAACAGCAGAAGAAAATTATTCCACTCATCTTTTAAATACGCGTAAAGAACAATTACAAACGCAATTAGAAACTTTAAACTAATTTTTTATGCCAACAAATATTACTCCCCTCTTTAAAAGAGGTTGGAGTTGTTTGTTATTTGCTGGGGGCTTTTTAATCGCTGCTTTATTATTTCAATGGGGAAGTTCTTTGCCGAAAACCCATCTTCATTTTCCTTTAAAAGAATCAATCAAAGAATAAACAGTTTTATTACAAGAAACACAACCTTCTTCTTTTAAACCTTTATCTCCTGAAATTGATAATTTTTATTATCATTCTCTTTTACCTTTAAAAGAACAAACTTATCAAAATACAGAATGTTATAACGTTTATTTAGGTGAAAATACAGGAATAAAAGAAGTCATGGGATGGTTAAAATATCATTTTCCTGTCAAAACTTTTGAAAAAGATTTTAGTTATGCATTGTATAATGCGAGCGATTCTACATCAGAACCAGTTCATTTTAAATATCGTATTAAAGAGCCACCGCCAGAACAATTTCTGTTAGCTTATTTTGAAGGTGGAACAAGAGAAGGAAAAAACGATACTTATGCCTTAGAAGATTTAAAACAAATGGGGAACGGAGCGACTCATTTATATTGCTTTTGGAATAAAAATGCTCCTTCCACTCCGCTGCCAGATACTTTTCTTTTTCAACCTCAAAATTATCATTTAGAAATAATTTATGATAAAGGAACAAATTTTGGTGGTCCAAGTTATTTTTTCATTGATAAAATAGTAGTCAAAGAAATCGCAAAAGATAAAATTGTGGCTATTTATCCGATTAATCAAAAAATCGAAGAACCATTTACCATTTTTAATTATGATTTTGAATTAAAATTTCCTTTTTATAATTACGCCCAAGATGGTATGTTATGGTCTACGAATCATATTAAATCTTTAAGAAAAATTGATTTATATGAAAAGAAAACAGGTCAACATCGGACTTTATATTATGATGTGGATTAAAAAAGAACCAAAAGAAAGGAGCAACATAATGAATATTCAACAAACTTCATCTTCTAATAAAATAGTAAAAATAATATTTTTTATTTTGGAATTGTTGTTATATGGCGTTATTTTGTATTGTTTTATGTCAAATAATTATTCTATCTTAGCATGCGTATTTTGTTACTTTATGACTTGGATTGTTTATTTGTTTTTTTTGTTTCTAGATATAATCATTGATTATATTTTTTCAGATAGGTTTTTATTATTACTTTTGGAACATTCAAAATTAATATGTACCATAATTGCTATAATTCCTTCTTGGTTTATCGCAAGAGCAATAACAAAAGCGATAATGTCTAATTTATTAAGTTAATGAAAAGGTATTAAAAAAACTTTATATTATATATTTGCTTAAAAAAGAAAGGAAAAGTTTTTATGAAACTTTTTAATAAAATTTATCTTCTTTTCCTTGGTTCTTTATCAGGTTGTGTCGTTATCCTTAGTATTTATGGTTTGTTAAAATCAGAAAACACTACTCTCCAAGAGAAACAAAAACAAGAAACGGAACAAAAAACGACTCAAGAAGAGGGAGATGCCTTGGCTGAACAATTAGAAAAATTGCGCCAAGAGAATCAGAAAAAGATTGATGAAGCTGACAAGTTAAAACGTCAAGACGATGTTTTGAAACAAAAAATAGATTTCAATATTAAACGTCATAACGAAATTAATAATCTTTTAGTCGCCATCAATCAAAAAAAGACTAATAAAGAAGAAGCCTTAAAAAAGCTTCCTGCTACTGAGGTCGCCCAAAAAGAAACGCTACAAAACGAGCTGACTAGTTTAAATGCAGAAGCAGAAAAATTAAAGCAAGAAAAAGACGTCTTAACTAAAGAAAGTGAAGACTTAGTTAAGCAACGCCAAGCCTTATTAAAAATCCAAACGGTTAAGAAACAACAAATTGCAAAACAAAATATCCTCATTGATCAAAAGAGTAAATTAGCTGTCTTCCAAGACGAAATAAACGATTTAAGAGAGGCTATGGCTTATAATGACGCGGAAAAAGAAAAAATTACTCAGTTGTTACAAACAGCAAACCTTCCGCAAGAAGAAGAATCCCAATTAAGAAATTATCGTTTATTTTTAGATAGTCAATTGCTTTCTTTTGATAAAAGACTGCAAAAACTCCTTCGCGATATTGAAAATATTCAAAAAAATCAACTAGAAAATATGCAGAAAAAACCGAAAACCTTAGATAGTGTTTACGGAATGGAGGAAGAAAAAGAAAAATTCGCCAATATTCTTCATTATTTAAAAGGGGAGAAACATGTTCTTGGTTATCAAAATGTAAAACCCATGGGAATTTTATTATATGGTCCTCCTGGAACAGGAAAAAGTCATTTAATAGAGGCTATTTGTGGAGAAACAGGAACCCATTATATCGAATTAGAACCTTCTCGTTTCGATAAAACTTATGTTGGCGAAGGGAACGAAGAGTTGGAAAAAATTTGGGCCGAAGCTGAAGCCCATGATAAATCCATTATCTTTATTGATGAAATTAGTGGTTTAGCGAATCGAGAAGACAAAAATACTAACCAAACGGCTTCTAATATTATTAATAACTTATTAACCAAATTAGACGGTTTTAAAAAAAGCGAGAAAAAAATTATCTTAATGGGAGCTACTAACCATTTAAATAAAATAGATTCCGCTCTAAGAAGTCGTTTTCAACAAGAAATAGAAATTAATTCTTTTAAAAAAGAAGAAATTCCAGGTTTTTTAAAATATTTAATTTTAGCTAATAATTACCGTATCAGTTATCATACTTTGAATCATTTAACCACTTTAATAGATAAAATCCCCCCTATAGAAGAAATTAAAGAAAATGATTCCGAGCAAGAAAAAAAACAGAAAAACAAAAGAAAATGAGAAAAAAACTTTTTCGAATCGTGATTGGGTGAAATTATTAAGTGATGCTTTTATGACTTATGACCGTTTAGCGTTTGTGAATAAGAATCACGAAGTAATGCTACCTTCAGATTTAGATGAGAGTTTAGATACTAAATTAGGAATTAAAAAGACCAAAGCTGAAATAGAAGCCCATCGTAAAGAATGTGAAGACCAATACGGAGAATGGAAAAAAGGTTTAAATATTAAAACCTTAGATCATACCATTATCGATCAAACTTATCCTTTTACTCGTTTCAACGGCTTAGATAACTGTCAATATCCTCGGAAAGTACCTAGTGATTTAAAAGCTTTTGTGAAACAAAAACCTTTTAATCAATGGCATTATCGTGAGGAAAGTCTGCGTTTCAACAGCACACAACCTAATTGTTTTGATGGGGTTGTTGCAGTACGTCAAGACTTAGATAGTAGAAAAAATAATTCGTTATTTACTCAAAATAATACATTTAGTGATACTGTTTTGATAGATCAGTCTAATTATAATATTCAAATCCGTTATCAAGGACCTAAATATATTTTAGATACTGATAAAGATTTTTATTTGCAACCAATTAAAATACCAAAAAATAATCTTTTAGGTAGTCTTCACGATAAACAAATCTATTATCTTCACTTTAATCCTGTCAAACAATATCTTACTTTATATACAGAACCAATGAATACTAAGTAATAACTATTTAAAAAAGGATCCACCTCAACCCTGTGCGTAAAACTTTAAGTCTTTATACTGAGAAGTTTAACACAGGAGGAGAATATACACCACCTAGTGATTAATTAATTATTTTTTAAATAAAAAGGAGTTCTATTAAATTTACTTTTATTTTATTAAC
>NZ_AKIN01000038.1:0-3823 GCF_000309405.1 Vaccinium witches'-broom phytoplasma str. VAC | reverse complement strand
ATTTTCTTAATTATTTTTTATTAATCAATATTTTATCCTTTCATAAAAATTATCTTCTCCTCTAGCTATTTTCATAACGAATCGAAACGCCAATAAATCTAGCTGATCCTCAAAACCCTTAAATATGAATGGAACGCTCAACCCGAATTAAAAAGATACGATATTAACATCCTAGATATAAAAAATATTCCTAAAATATTAAAAATAACTTCCAATATCGAATTTTCTCCTAATTGGAATCTTGAAGAGCCCGTATATAACTACTACGGGCATAGTGACGTCTCAAAAAAACCCTTATACAACCATTAATGGCATTTTTTGACGAGGGGAATTCCTCTTTATAGCTATTATCGCCTCAAAAACCCTCCTTAAGGTATCATATATGAGTAGTCTATTTTCCTATCCTAAAACCTTTTAATCAGAATATGTTCATAAAGATGGTAAATACACTTTAGAAGAACTCCTTGAAAACAAAATTGCGGTCATAAAAACCTTTGTTTTCTGGGATGCCAACAAAAAACCTCAAGAAAAAGATGTCATTATAAAAGTAAAAATATTCTATGGAGAAGACTTCAATGATAATCGAAAAAAGAAACAGCGATTAATCACTATTTAAAAAAATCATAACATCATCAAACAACCCAAACTAAATCCGATTAGGATGTTATAAAATGACTCCTGATACTTATTTTGATACTCCTTTACTCCAAAACAGATATTTGATTTCTAAGAGAGTTTTTGTTTTGGCATTATAAATGTCTAAAAGCAGCGTAAAACATTTTTTCTTTGTCATCCGTAAAGGTAGTTATCAGGATAAGTGAGTTTCGTGATTTTTTCGAAAAAAGTTCTCGCTAGAGGTTCGTTTTTATTTCCGCGTTCGGTGTATTTTTTTGATGTAAAAACAGTACCAAAAATTTTGTCATGAACTAATTGTTCTAAGGTTCTAAATTTATCATTGCCTGTAATACTGCCGATTTAAGAAGCGTTAATATATTGTTTGCAGTGTTGATACCATTCTTTGGTACGTTGAGATAGTTTGATTTGCATTTTTATTTCCCTTTCTTAAATAATGAGATGATATATTGGCCTAAATAATAAATAAATTCGCTTGTATAAAATAAAACTTTTAAAAGAAAATCAATTAAAAATAAAAGATGAGGTAGGAATAATAAAATAATGCTGAATAAGGTTAAGTTAAGCCACTTATTTTGATGATTAAAGAAAAATGATTACTAATATCCAACAAACCAATTATTTAACTTCGTTAGCCAAGTATTAATTAGGTTCCGCATGATTATTAGTTTTCGTAGTAGTTAGATATTGATAAAATTGAACCACTACTATTCCTTATTTTAGTCTTTGGATGCTCTTAAGTGACAAGTAAAAAGATAAGAATTTGATTAAATAATTAATAAAAATTAAAGGGATTAATAAAATAAAGATGATGTTAATGAATAAAGATGATAAGATTTTTTAATAAACATATATTTTAATAGTTCCTTTCTTTTAAATTTATTTTGGGCAACAAAAAAGACCCTAAAGAAGGTCTTTATGGTTTTTTTCAATAATTTTAATTGTTTTAACGTCTTTAATTGTTTTGCCTTTGCATATGGTATTGATTTCTTAAAATAATTTGTTGGTTAATGTTTTGTATATTATCATGAATTATATCTATTCTTGATGAAATTTGATGCATTCTATTTAAACGTGTTTGGGTATTTAAAGTCAAATCATTAAAAACGTTTGTTAATTCTTGTACCAAATTATTTTTTTCTTCTTCAAGTTGCGCTCTTCTAATATTTAAATCAATTCCAGGTAAAGCGTATATTTTTTGATTGATGATAAATAAAAATACTAAGATAATAAACAAATAAAAAATTATTATTTTCAATTGTTTTTTTATTTTAAACATTATATGAAATTTCCTTTTATTTTTCTTCCTTAAATTTTAACATATTGGAAATTGTTAAATTTTATCACCATTAAGAATTGGCTCTTTTAATATATTTGATTTCTTTGACTTTATAGTTATTGTGTTTATTTTGGTAAATAGATAAAGTTTTCCGAACAAGGTTGAATTCGGTTAGTTCAAAGTTGAAGTCATCCGCTCTTGTATGACTAAGGCAAGTAATCTTTGTGTTGAGTTTGTGATTTAAAAAATTAATTATTTTAACGTCTTTGAGAAGAACGATTAAGAGATAAATTAATTCTAAGTATAGGTGATTGATTTTTTATTTGTTCTAATATTGTATTTATATTTTCTTGGTTTTGATTTATTCTAATTTGTGCATTTCTTAAAAGATTGATTTGTTCTTTTGAAGCCTAAAGAGGTGTGTTATTGATGATTGTTGTCATTTCTTGCATTAATGATGAATGTAGATTTTCTAATTCTGTTATTTCATTATTTAAAATTAAATTTATAGTTATTTGTTGTTGAATATTTAAGTGTCTTTGTTGAGTTCTAATAATTTCTTTATGTATTACTTCGAGTTTATCAAATAAAAGTTTTTTCTCTGATTCTGATACTTTATGTTAAAAAGCATTAATAACTTCTTGTGCTTTTTTTGTTGAGAAACTAATAAATTTTGATAATTTCTATATTCTTCTAAAGACTTCTAAAGAATTATAAACATCATTGCTTGTTCCAGTATTATTATTCATCACCATTACTTAATTAATATTAATAAATAATAAACCTATAAATACAAATAAATACTAATTATTTTAAATTGGTTTTTTCAATTGAACATTAATTAAAAAAACACTTATTATTTGAAATTGATTTTGTAATTTAAACACTATTCTAACTACTTTTGTAATTCCGAAAAATTATTTTTGTTCATGTTTCCAAAAAATATACATATTTTGGGCTCCATTGCCCATATTCTTTAAATCTTCTAAAGTATATTTATCATCTTCATCATCTCTAGTCCCATTATCAAAAAAAACACCTAATAAATTACGAGGCGGATTCTTAATTTTCCAAATAATTGCAAATTCTTCTATGTTTCCATTATAACGCGGACCAGTTAGTGTAAAATCAAAATATTGTTTAAATATTTCATGATTTTTAAGAATATTAATATTTGATACAGTCACATTAACGATTCTCATATCACTAACAAACTCTTCATTAGGGGCGGCCATTACTTGTTGATTATTAACAATTAAAAATAATCCTAAACCAATAAATAAAACGATTCTAAAAAATAATAAATTTGTTTTTAATTTAAACATTATATGAAATTTCCTTTTATTTTTCTTCCTTAAATTTTATCACCAGTCAGTGCTGGTTCTTTTCTTTAGAGCGAACCATCAAAGTGGTACCAAAAGAAAACAACTAATTGAACCAAATTGTTTATTAATTAAAAATAAAAAGTTTGGTTTTTTTATTTAGCCAAACTTAAAAAAGGAGTTTCAAAAAAATGAAAGAACAAGAAAAACAAGCCCTCCAAGATGAAATCAATCAATTAACTACTAATAACGACTAATTTCCAACAAAAAGAAAAAAAATATCAAGAAAAAATTACCCAAAAAGATCAAGACATTACCGAAATAAACCAAATCATAAACCAACAAGCTGAAGAAATTGCGCTGTAAAACATTATTCTTTAAGAATTAAAATTAAGTGATAATTTCATATCTTTTCAAACTAACAAAGTATTTTTTCATTAGACGAAAAAGTGTCTAATGTTTTTTTATAAATTTGCTAATTGAAAAAGATATTTTTTGTAATATTTTACCCATTTTACCCCTTCATATTATATATTTAGGTAAAAAAAGTTAAAAACACTCCTATAATATAAAATGAAAAGAAAATGAT
>NZ_AKIN01000039.1:0-3008 GCF_000309405.1 Vaccinium witches'-broom phytoplasma str. VAC | reverse complement strand
AACAATGTTTTTTATAAGAAGAATATTACACATTATGGGTTTTAATAGTTTTAAAAATTTTACTGCTAAACATTTAAAAGATAACGGATTTGATGACGCTTTAGTATTAAGAGATATGGGATATAGTCTTAGAGAATTAATAGAAGCTGGTTTTACTATTGATGAAATAATAGAAGCATATTATACAATTGATGATTTAATACAAGCTAAATTTACCTTTAAAGAATTAAAAGATTTAGGTTTCGCGGAGAAAATAGGATTTATTGATAATGTTAAAAATGAAAGGAATAATTAATGAATATTCAACAAACAATGATTAATATTTTTGAATCTAAAATATTTATTTCTTTTTTATCTTTTTTATGTGGTATTTGTATTTATCGTTTTTATCTTTATATTAAAGAATTACAAACTAAATATGAATATTCCGATGAATTAAGAGAAATTGTTAACAATTATATTTTAAACGGAGAATTAAAAACAAAAGAATTTGCTCGTTTATTTCATCAAATGTGCCAAATGGCGAATTACATGGGGATTTACCGCCAAGATGTTCACCGTATGATGCGTGAGGTCCAAGAAAACGGTAAATTAGATTTCTTAGATGTTGAATCTAGCGAAAAAGAAAATGATACACCTAAAGAATTTGATAAAGAACCTCTTTATAAAAAACCTTATAATTTACTCTCGGATGAGTCAAAAGTTAATCAAATAATCATAAAGGATAAAAAAAATAAATGATAAATATTATCCATTTATTGGGTCATCTTACCCATGATTTAAAAAAGGAATATGTCAAAATTAACAACGAGGAAATCCCTATTGTTAATTTTCAAATTGCTGTCAATTCACACACTGATAAAGACAAAAATAAACCGTTATTTGTCAACTGCGTTGTTTTCCGTAAAAACGCTGAAAATCTTTTTAAATATCTCCAAAAAGGAGATAAATTGTACGTATCAGGTTCGTTATCTATTCAAAAATATAACGACCAAAACGGCCAAGAAAAAAACAGCACGAAAGTGCTTGTTTCTAAACTTGTTTTCTTAAATAATAATAAAGAAAAAGAGAAAGAATTACCTTTTTAAGAAAATGAGGAATAAATAAGAATTAAATGATAATAATAAAAACCCTTTTTACTCTCAGCTTTTTCAAATATCTTTTTTCTTTTTCTTATTTAAAATTTTTTTGTTCTTTCTTTTATTCTTTTTTTCATCATATTTTTTTCACTAAATCATCTCTTTTCTTTGGTTTTAATGTTGGTTGGGATAATAATTTTTTAGTTTTTTTCAATTTTTTTAAAATTATTATTGTTTTTATATGGAACAAATTAATATTTTTATTACCTTTTTTAAAAATATTTGAATTTTTCTTTAATGCTTTCTTAAAGTTTTTTGATATTTTTAAAAACATTTTAAATGATTTATTAAAAATTTTTTCTAATGCAACTAAAATATTAGATAGCGATGTATTAATGGGTTTAACTGGTGTTACAGCAATGATGACTTTTACATCATTAGTATCTAAATTTGGTGGTGCCATTCCTTTCATTGGTAATACCGTCGAAAAAATTACCAAACCTATCGTAAATTCATATGAAAAAACTTTAAAAATTATCCTTGATGTTCTTTTACAAGTTATTATTTTTACTTTTAAAATTATGATTGTTATTGGTAATTTATTAGTAACTTTTCTTTTTAAAGTTTTAGAAATTTCCCTTTATTTATTCAAAATATGGTTTTTTATATTAAAAAAAGTTATAATGATATTAAGTTTTGTTTTGTATTTTTTAGCTTTATTTATTTATTTTTATGCTGAAAAAGAACATAAACAAGGTAAATATTTATTAAAAAAAGGAGTTTAAAAAATGAAATTCATTTCAATTAAAGGAAGACAATATCGTCTAATACCTTTTTTAATTATTACTGGAGTTTTATTATTTTGTTTTTTCTTAATTATCGCTGCTGCTTATAAATATCATGAGGAAACTGAAACAAGACGATTATTATTAGATACAAATATTGAAGAAAAAGCAAAAGAGTTAAATAATAAAATACATGAGGAAAATAAAAAATTAAAAACCGAAAATGAAAAATTCAAAAGCACTCCTTATGAATTTTTAAATTCCAATGGAGACAAAGAGTATTATAATTTATTCACTCATAAATTAATTAAAACAATTAAAAAAGATAATAGTGTTATTTGGAGTAAAAAATTTGATGGTGCTACTATTTCACAATATCAATCTTTAGGCGCAACATTAAAAGATTTAAAAGATATAGGATTTACTGTAAAAGAACTAAAAGATGCTGGATATACTGTTAAAGATTTCAAAGATGCTAGATTTAGCGCAAAAGAACTAAAAGATGCTGGATATACTGTTAAAGATTTCAAAGATGCTGGATTTTTTAAAGATTCTGGATTTAAAGATGCTGGATTTGGCGCAAAAGAACTAAAAGATGCTGGATATACTTTCAAAGAATTATTTAGTATTCCAAATTTTAATTTAAAATGTTTAAAAGATGTTGGATATACTGTTAAAGATTTCAAAGATGCTAGATTTAGCGAAAAAGAACTAAAAGATGCTGTATATACTGTTCAAGATTTTATGGATTTAAAAGATTTTGGATATACTGTTAAAGATTTTAAAGATTCTGGATTTAGCGCAAAAGAACTAAAAGGTGTTGGATTTACTGTAAAAGAAATGAAAGATGCTGGATATACTTTGTAAGATTTTAAAATTAGCTCAGGAGATTTAGTGACTTTCGATTTATTTACTATAGACGAATTAACAGAAATTTGATATACTTTGTGTTTTGTGTTTTTAAATTAAAACGACAAACATTATATTATGTTTGGTTCCAAGAGACCTCTTTTATCTATCATGCTTAAAGTCCATATGATGGTCTTTTTGATTACTAAAATAAATTAAAAAAAACTCTCTGAGCTCCTCCTTAGAGGAGCTCATTGTCACCGTTTTTTCTTTATCTATATTTTTACTAAATCAG
>NZ_AKIN01000040.1:0-5719 GCF_000309405.1 Vaccinium witches'-broom phytoplasma str. VAC | reverse complement strand
TTCATGTATATAGCTAGAAACCGCTCTAGTATCAATGAGAGTTGCAATTTCTTTCTCTACATTTCCATCATTATATTTACAAGTTAAATAAACAAGATCTCATTGTATTTAGTTTAATTAGATTTATTTTAAAATAAAATATAAGAGTTAGGGGAACAATATAAATGCAAGTTACCGATGTTAGAGTCAAATTACATAAGAGCGAAAATAGATTAAGAGGTGTTGCTTCTGTTACTTTTGATAATGCCTTTGTTGTTCATTATATTAAAATTATTGAAGGAGAAAGAGGCATTTTTATTGCAATGCCTAGTATTAAAACCAATTCTGATGTTAAAAAACCTAATTATATTGATATAGCTCATCCTATCAATACTGAAACAAGAACTATGATTGAAAACACCATCATAGAAACTTATAAAGAGATAGTTGAAAGAGCAAGATTAAATGAAGAAAAAAAACAAACTCAATTAGAAAAAGATTCACAAACTGAAACTGAATCACAAACAAATGAAGAAGATTCTTCAGAAGAATAAATTTAATAGAAAATAAAGAATGAAAAAAATATTTTTTTGAAATAGAGGTTAATAATTCGTTGACTCATAGAATGGAAAATTACAATAATATATATAACAACCAAGAACAAACCCATAAAAATCAAAAAACATATTTTTTTCTTTTTATTTGTGGTTTGTTATTGTATGCTTTAGTTTTTTTACCTATTAATTTTTATGGTTTTTTGGATAACAAAGAAAATTATAAATTACCACTTCAATATGCCTTAACAATCATTATTTTGTTTTTTGCAGGTTGTCATGTTATTATAGAAGGTTTTGTAGACACTTATCAAGATACAAAAGAAAATAAAAAATTTACCCCAAACGTTCATATTTTAATGACTTTAGGTGCTTTGGGGGCGATGTATTTACAAAATTTTAACGAAGCAATTTTATTGATTATTATTTTCGCTACTGCTAATTTTTTAGAAGAATATATTGAAAATAAAAACCAAAAAGAAATTAAAAATCTTTTAAAAATGGCTCCTACTCAAGCAAGATTGTTAAAAGAAAACGGTGAATTTGAATTAATAGAAGTAGAAAAATTAAAAATAGGTGATAAAGTTATCGTCTTAAATGGAGATCAAATTCCTTCTGATGGTATTATTATTTCTGGAACTTCTTCTATTGACGAATCCAGCATTACGGGAGAAAGCATTCCCGTTGATAAGAAAGTAGGTGATAAAGTTCTTGGTAGTAATATTAATGGCAATAATACTTTAATTGTTGAAATTATCGCTACAGTAGAAAATAATATTTTTACCAAAATTATTCAATTATCTTATCAAATGAAAAATAATATGTCTAAAAGAGCTAATTTAATTAAAAAAATAGAACCTTTATATGTAAAAGTGATAATGTTCATTTCTGTTGGTATTTTATTATTTAGTCAAATAATACATTATTATTTTGACCCTTCTATTCATTATTTCGAATTTAAACATATTTTTAATAAAAGTATGGTCTTTTTAACTGTAGCTTCCCCTTGTGCTTTGGTCGCTTCTGATGTCCCTGCTACTTTTGCTTCTATTTCGCATTTAGCTAAAAATGGTATTTTATTGAAAAATGGTAATTCTTTAAGTAATTTATCCAACATTAAAGCTATTGTTTTTGATAAAACAGGAACTTTAACTACCGGCAAAGCTACAGTCAAAGAAATTTTTTTCCATTCGGAAATAGAAGAAAAAGATAAAATAGATTATTTAACTATTTTATCTAAAATGGAGCAAAAATCTAACCATCCTTTAGCTTTTGCCATCAATAAATATTTAAGTCAAAGTTTTACATTAAATAATGTTCCTGAAATGCAAGTTGATAATTTAATTGGCGTTGGTTTAGAATCTTGTCATGAAGGTCGTCAATATAAAATAGCTAAATACAACTCTTTCCCTAAAGTTTCTGAAGAAATAGAACTAAAAACTAAAAATCTTTTAGAAAAAGGTAATACAGTGCTTTATTTTAGCGAAAATGGCAAAATAATTATGGTAATAGCTATTTTGGATGTATTACGTCCTGAAGCTGAACAAATGGTGAATTACTTTAATGAGAATAACATTCATACAATCATGTTGACAGGCGATAATGAAAAAAATGCTATGGCAATAGGAAAACAATTAAGCGTGGATTATGTTTTATCTGATTGTTTGCCAGAAGATAAATCTAATAAAATAATCGAAATCAAAAGCAAATACGATATGGTAGCTATGGTAGGTGACGGAATAAACGACGCCCCTGCTTTAGCTAATTCTGATGTAGGCATTACCGTGCAAGAAGGCACCGATGTGGCTATCGATATTGCCGATATGGTTTTAATGAAAAATAATTTAAATAAAATAACTTACGCTCATAAAGTTTCTAAGAAGTTAAATAGTATAATATTTCAAAACATTATATTTTCTATTGGGGTTATCGTTATTTTATCTGTAACTAATTTTATCGCTGATATTAAACTACCTTGGGCTGTCTTTTTACATGAGATTAGTACTATTTTAGTCCTTGTAAACTCTTTAAGAATATTAACCAACATTAAAGAAAAAGATCAATTTTCCTCTTTTTCGACTAACTAAATGAACTAAATATTGATTATAAAAAAAACCACTATATCTTTTTTTAGTGGTTTTTAACTTATATAATAGTTTTTTTTTTTTTTACATAAATGTTTTTAATATTAGAAAAAGCTATTCTATGCAGAAGAAAAAGAGTGATATTATGTTTAAAAAACAAGATAAAAAGTTCCGATTGAACATAATTTTAAAAAAGGTCGATCCTAATACAGTTAAGATTGTTGTTTTTAAAAATTTAGCTCGTAAAACTCATTTTAAAGCTGATTCTAATATACTTTTTGTGAATCCTAATGTTTTAAAAATGGTAGAACAATTTTTACAAGAAAAAAGGTTAAAACAAAACCAAAAGCAAAAGACTAAACAGAATAATGATTAATCGACTCTTTTAATTATTTTAAAAATCTTCCCTTAATTAAAAAACTTCTCTCACGTTTCGACACAGAAAAAAAAGACTACTTGATTTCAAGTAGTCTTTTGTTCGTCTTCACCTTTAAATTGTTCATATTATAAGCGCATATCTTCAAAACCATTTTTTTTAATATCTTTATAAAATTTAAAATAAAAATAATAAGTAACCGAAAAGAGAAGGATTGTGTTCGTTGTTAGATTGGCAAAATGATATCCTTTCCAAGAATTATCCGCATTTTCATATTTGTTCCAAGTCGATGAAAGGCTAAACCCTAAAATAATGATGAAATAAATTCTTAAAAACGCTCTTAATAAAGCGAAAAACATATCAATACGAGGTTTTTTAAAAGGTATCATACTTCTAATCATTATTCCTTGAGTAACGACTGTATAAAAGCCAGAAATAGAAGCGATCGTGATACCTAGTTGAAATTGTTTTTCTCTTTCTCCTTGTAACCTATCTTTTAAACCTTTGATTAAAGAGTATATGTTTGTTCCAAAAAAACCAAAAATAACGGCGAAAACAAAACCTAAAATCATATTTAATAATAAAGTTTTTTTAATTGTTTCAAAAACTCTTTTTAAGTTTTTATTTGCTAGATTAGCCGAAATAATAGACAATTGAGCCTCTTCTAAAGCAAAGCCAAAATTCAAACCAATGGCTGCTATGCCATCACCTATTTGAACCGCGCTTAAACTTCCGCTTGGATAAATTTTCCAACCAATAATAAGTACAATTAGTCTTCCGCTTTCATAAATTAGTCTTCCGCCCAAAATAGGTAAAGCTAATTTTAAAATATTTTTCAATATATTAGTTTTATTGTTATCCACTTGTTCGCTGTCTGTCAATTCGTCTTGATCTCTTTTTAAAGAAATAACAAAGAAAACCGTTAGAAAAATAGTTACTAAAAAACTCGATAAAGCGGTAGAAACTCCTAACCAATAAGGATCTTTCTTATGAAAACCATAAACGAATAATAAATTGATAGATACTTTAAAAAAAACAAACAAAGCGTTGGAAAGATAAATAGTTTTAATATTCCCTTTTGCTCGTTCTAACCCTAACAAGACCGTATTAACAGCCATTAAAACTCCTGAAATAATTAAAAAAATATAATATTTATGAACTGTTTTAAAAACTTTTTCTTCTGTGCCGGAAAGGACTTTATGTAAAATAGGACTGCCGATTATTACAGCTATTAAAGCGATGCCGAAAGCAATACCTATAATAGAAAAAAGAGTGGTTTTAATCATTTTTTTAGCAGTTTTATAATTCTTTTTAGCGTATTCTTGACCTATTAAAACTATGCCTGCTGTAGCCAAAGATAAACCCATAAAAGAAAACATATTTTGAACACTGCTGATTATAGCAAGAGAATCGGTAAATTTTTCAGACCCTTCGGGTTGAATTGCCATAAATAGATCGATATTTTTAGGCATCACTTGAAAAGCTATATTGGTTAAAGCGATAGGGACGGCCAACATTAAAAGGACTTTAAATAAATTGCCTTCTAAAAATAATTTTTGTTTGGCTTTTTGCTTTAATTGTTTTTTGTTAGAACGTATTTCTTGTTTAGACATTCTAATGAAACTCCTTTATTTATTTAAAAAATAACAATATATTTTTTTATAAAAAGATGTTTTAATTTTATTCACAAGGCCAAACATTGTGCATTTTATTTTTGGAATTTTTGTATTGAATAAAATCTTTTAAAAACTTTTTGTCCATCATCATCATATCTTCAATAGGCAAATCTTCTTCATTGAACCATTTTAAATCAGAAACTTCATCATGTTGTTGGTTAGGTTGTCCTTCTGTTTTGCTAACGATAAAACCCATTACTACAGGATAAACAATATCTCCATTAGGATAAATGATTTTAATATCTTCTCCTGCATATGTTTTGAAGCAATTCATAGTAACAACATCTAAATCAGTTTCTTCTTTTAACTCTCTTAAAGCGGCTTCTTTGAAATTTTCTCCTAATTCCATAGCTCCGCCATGAAGGCCCCAAATTTGAAAATCTTTTCTAAATTGAAGCAAATATTTATTATTTTCATAAACAATAATAGAAGTTCCTGGAGAAAAAATCGGATCGTTCCCTATTTTACTACGTAATCCCTGAATATAAGACATTTTTTAATTACCTTTCTGTTGTTACTTTTTTCAAACATTTATCGAAAAATATTAATTTTTAAATAAATAATGATTATAAAAACATATGTAACAGCTTAACCAAAAAACAAATGCTTACAACTTTAATAAACCAAACTCATTTTATAAATATTAATTAAAAAATGTTAATATTTTTCTATGTATAATTGCTTATAAAAATTAATTTTTATAAGCAAAATAATTACTCTTTTATATTTTAATGGAATTAATTATTTTTTAATTATTTAATTGCATTAAAATATGTTTTTTAATGATTTTTTTCTTTTACTAAAAATCATAAAAATCAATATTATTTTTTTAATACCTAAATAAGGAATAATTCATAGATTGAGAGTATTTTTATAATTAAGTTGAAAAAAGAAATAACGTTAAAAATTGATATATTGATATAAGACGAAAGAAGAGACTTCTTATTGCGAAAGATTATTTGGACTTGAAAGAGTAGGCGATAAGTGAATAAAGTTGTTTTTCTATTTAAATAAAATTTAATAAAAGGAGATTTAAATGTCTAGAAAAAG
>NZ_AKIN01000041.1:0-22489 GCF_000309405.1 Vaccinium witches'-broom phytoplasma str. VAC | reverse complement strand
ATTTATTGAAATAAGATAAAAATTAATTTTAAAAATTTATGAAAAATAAAGGATTTAAAAGGTTATTTTATGAACCCAAACATTATTGAATTTAAAAAAAAAATAACGACTTTAGAGGATCAAATTACAACAGATATTCAAACTATTAACGATATTAAACAGTTATACCAAGCCGAAGTAGAATATATTGGTAAAAACGGTCAAATAGCCGTTTTATTGAAGGAATTAAGAAATTACTCTTTAGAAGAAAAAAAAACCATCGGGAAAGCTATTAATCTTTTAAAACAAAAAATAAACACTTTATTTCAAGAAAAAACATATGTTTTAGAACAAGAACAATTAAACCAACAATTAAAAGAAGAAGAAACGGATATTTCCTTACCTTCTTTTCAATTACCAGTCGGAACCATTCATCCTTTAAATAAAATCCTCGAACAAGCGGAAGACTTTTTTTTAGGCATGGGTTATTCTATTTATGATGGTAAAGAAATTGTGAGTGATTTGTATAATTTTGAATCAATGAACATTGGTAAAGAACATCCAGCAAGAGACATGCAGGATTCTTTTTATTTAAATATTAACCCTCAATCGCTCTTAAGAACCCACACTTCTTCTGTCCAAATTCAAGCTATGTTAGCAAGTAATTCCCAACCTTTAAAAGTTATCTCTTATGGCAATGTTTTCCGTAGAGATAAAGATGATGCGACTCATAGTCATCAATTTACCCAATTAGAGGGCTTTGTTATTGATAAACACACTACTTTAATAGATTTAAAACAAACTATTATTATGTTTGTGCAACACATTTTCGGTACAGAACAGAAATTATTATTCCGTCCTTCTTATTTCCCTTTTACTAATCCTAGTTTAGAAGTTGATCTAATTATCAAACAAAAAGGTGAAAAAGACGTTTATTTAGAAGTTATGGGAGCAGGGCAGATTCATCCCGAAATTTTAAAAAACGGTGGTTTTGATCCAGAAATTTTCCAAGGTTTCGCTTTTGGTATCGGTATCGAAAGAATCACAATGTTAAAATACGGTATTAAAGATATTCGTCATTTTTATAATAACGATATGCGTTTTTTAAAACAATTCGCTAAATAGTTTTTATCATCTTTTTTTAATCAAATAATTTACTAACAAGGAGTTATCTTATGATAATTAACGAAAATATCTTAAAAAAATATCTTTTTCCGCTGCCCAATGATTTAAAAGATTTAGTCAATAACCATATTATTGAAGTTGAATCCACAGATCTTATTAACCCTAACCAAGAGTTAATTATAGGGGAAATAGTACAATTTGAAAAAATACCTCAGACAGTTAAACTTAATTTAGTGCAAGTTAATATTGGTAAGGAAGTTTTATCTATTGTTTGTGGAGCTTCTAATTTAGCGGTCAATAAAAAAGTAGTAGTAATCCAAAGTGGGTCTTATTTAGACACTATTAAAACGACTATTGAAAAAAAAAACCTTTACGGAGTCGAATCTAACGGTATGATTTGTTCCGCTGAAGAAATCGGTTTAAATCTGAAATATTTAACAGATCAAGAAAACACCGAAGAGGGGATTTTACTTTTAGGTGATGACGCTCAAGTAGGACAATCAGCTCTAGAATATCTTCAATTACAAGGTTCTTTTGTGGAATTAGCTTTAACTCCTAATAAAGCGGAGTTATTGTCTCATATTGGTTTTGCGAAAGATTTAGCCGCTATTTCTAGGCCTAAACAACATCTTAACTTTATCGCCCCTTCTTATGAACCTATTCGCGAAGAACAAGAAGTTAACCCTTTTCAAGTGAAAATCAATAATGATCATTGTTGGGAATATAATCTACGTTATTTAACGGATGTGAAAGTGACTACTAGCCCTTTATGGTTAAGAAATATTTTAAATACCAGTCATATTAAACCAGTTAATAATGTAGTGGATATTATGAACCTAGTTATGATCGAATATGGTATTCCTATCATCGCTTTTGATGCTAGTGATTTAAAAAAACCTACTATTGAAATTAATCAAGCTCTTTCAGGGCAAAAAGTGGTTGATGCTGAGAAGAACGAATATCTTTTAAACGAAGAAGATATAGTGATTACCAACAATAAAAAAATTATTTCAGTAGCGGGTATGATTAACTCTGTTGAATACAACATTAATCGCCAAACGCGAGAAATAATTCTTTCCACAGCTGCTTTCCAAACAGAAAATGTTTTTAAAACGAGTAAAAGGTTAAATATTCAAAATGAAAACGCTTTACGTTTTAAAAGAGGGATTGATCAAGCATTATTAAAAGAAGCTTTAGATAAAGCGACTTCTTTATTGCAAGAATTAACTTCAGTTAAAGTAAACCAAAAAATGGTTTCTTCTCATCTGAAAACACGTCAAAACCCTGTTTTAACTTTCTCTTTAAAAAAGATTAATAAAAAAACTGGGATTAATTTTTCATCCCCAGAAGTCATAGATATTTTAACTAAATTAGATTACCAAATTAAAACTTCAGAAAATAACGTTTTTCAAGTGGTTGGCCCATCTAGACGTTATGATGCGGAAATTTATGAAGATGTTATCTCTGATTTAGTTCGTATTCGTGGTTATAATGATATGGATGTTTCAGAAAAAAGCCAATATAAAACTATTGGTTTAAGAACTAACCGTCAACAAGGTTTATATAAATTAAGAAGTTTATTAGCTAATTTAGGTTTTATGGAATTAAAAACTTATAGCTTATTAAACGAAACTCTTTTTAAAATGTTTTCTAATAGTCAAGAGTATGTTTCAGTAACTAAACCTATCTCGCAAGAAAAAACTATTTTAAGACAAAATTTAGCCGCTAATATGACAGAAGTCTTAAGTTTTAATCAAAAAAATAATAACCTAAATAACGCTTTTTTTGAAATTGGTAAAGCTTATTATGCCGACCGAGAAATCATGCATTTATCTTTAGGTTTAAGTGGTTTATTTTTCAATTCCAGTTGGTTGAAACAAGATATCGAAAGTTCTTTTTTTGTGTTAAAAGGAGTCTTGGAAAGAATTCAACTTTTTTTAAACATAGATTTAAAGTTAGTAAAAACTAAGGAATATGCCAACCTTCACCCTGGTAGACAAGCTAATATTGTCCTAGATAAGGAAAAAATTGGTTTTATTGGCGAGATACACCCTAATGTTAATAACGCTTATCATCTAAAAAAAAGTTTCCTTTTAGATATCACTTTAAAAGATAGCTTTTTTGATGAACCAAAGACCATCGTTTTTCAAAATATTAATAAATTCCCTTCTATCACTAGAGATTTAAGTTTTTTAATTAACCAAAAATACACTTTTGAAGAAGTATCTTTATTTTTACAACAAGAAGTGTCAGATATTTTAGTCAAATACGAACTTTTAGATCTTTATCAAAATAAAGATTTATCGACTGATGAATATTCCTTATCTTTCAGGTTTACTTTTAAAGACAATCAACAAAGTTTACAAAAAAACAATGTTGAAAAAATAATGACTAAAATAGAAGATAAATTAAAACAATCGTTTCAAGTCCAAATCAGATAAGGTGGTTCATTTTTTTGCGTAAAGGAATTATAATTGAATTTTTAACTAAAGATTATGTTATTGTCGATCTAGAAACTAAAAAAAAAATTCATGCCCAAGTTAAAGGAAAAATACAAAATATTAAAAATAATTCTGATACTGCGGATTACTCCAAAATAAAAGTGGGTGATATAGTCATGTTTGAACGTAAAAAAAACCAATTTTTAATTGATAGCATTGTTGTTCCCCGTACTAACGAATTACAAAGACCTAGTATCGCTAATATCAATCAAGTCTTTTTAGTCTTTTCTTTGGTACAACCGAAGTTCCATTTTAAATTATTAGATAAATTTTTAATTATTTTGCAAAGATTCCGTTTAAAAATAATTTTAATTTTTACTAAAATAGATTTAGTGGAATCATCCAAAATAGACCTTTTAAAAAAGAAAATATCTTATTATGAAAAATTTTATCAGGTTTTTTATGTGACTAAAACTAATAAAGAAGGTTTAGATGTTTTATACCCTCTTTTCAAACAGCAAGTCACCATTTTAGCCGGACAAACCGGAGTAGGTAAATCTACTTTATTAAATTCTTTAACTTCGCTTAATTTAAAAACTCAAGAAGTTTCTAAACATTTAAGTAGAGGTAAGCATACGACCAAAAACTCGAAATTGTTTTTTTTTCATGAAGGATATATAGCTGATACTCCTGGTTTTTCGAAACTAGATTTATCAGAAATTAAAGTTGAAGAAATTAAAAATTTTTATAATGATTTTGTCCTTTTATCTGAAGAATGTTTTTTTGGTTATAGTTGTTTACATATTAATGAGAACAAATGTAAAGTCAAAGAAGCGGTAGAAAATAGTTCCATTCCTCTAAAAAGATATAATAATTACCTTTCTTTTGTAGAAGAAATTAAGAACAAAAGAACCAAATTTAAACATAAAACATGATAATTTTTGGATTTTAACTTTCTTTTGATCATAAAGATTAAAATAAAGGTAAAATGATATCAGAAACTCATTTTTTAATTAAGAAAGTTGTTTATTGATATGAATTTTGATAAAATTAACCAAAGACAAAAAAAAATACGTAATTTTTCTATTATCGCTCATATAGACCATGGAAAATCTACTTTAGCGGATAGGATTTTAGAAATAACTAATACCATTGAAAAAAGGTCGATGAAATCTCAATATTTAGATTCGATGGATTTAGAACAAGAACGTGGCATTACTATTAAATTAAATTCAGTGGAAATTATTTATCAAGCGAAAGATGGGGAAGAATATATTATGCATTTAATTGACACTCCGGGACACGTGGACTTTAGTTATGAAGTTTCACGTGCTTTGGCCGCTTGTGAAGGGGTTTTATTAATAGTAGACGCTTCGCAAGGAATTCAATCCCAAACCTTATCCAACGTTTATTTAGCTTTAGAAAATAATTTAACTATTATTCCGGTTTTAAATAAAGTAGATTTACCCAACGCTGATGTAGAAAAAACTAAATTAGATATTCAAGATACGTTAGGACTAAATACAAATACTATTATTTCCGCTAGTGGTAAAACTGGTTTAGGAGTGGCGGCAATTTTAGAACAAATCATTACTAACATCAAACCGCCTCAAGGGGATGCTGCTAAACCTTTACAAGCCTTAATTTTTGATTCCACTTTTAACACTTTTAAAGGAGTTATTCCTTATATTAGGATTGTTAACGGCATAGTTAAAAAAGGCGATAAAATCCATTTTATGGCGAGTAAAGCTGTTTATGAAGTGATTGAAGTAGGTATTTTTAACCCTCATCCTTTTAAAAAAGATTTTTTAGCAGCAGGCGATGTAGGTTATCTAACTGCTTTTATTAAAAATATGGACGCTGTGAGAGTGGGAGATACCATTACTTTACAAAAACACAATAATGCAGAAGCTTTACCAGGTTATCGTCAAATCAATCCTGTAGTTTTTTGTGGACTTTATCCTGCGGATACAAGTAAATACGAAAGTTTAAAAGAAGCTTTACAAAAATTAAAATTAAACGATTCTTCTTTACTTTATGAAAAAGAAAATTCTAATGTTTTAGGTTCTGGTTTTAGGATTGGTTTTTTAGGCCTTTTACATATGGAAATTACCCAAGAAAGAATTGTTAGAGAATTCGGTATCGAAGTAATTATTACCGCTCCTTCGGTAATTTTTAATGTGTTTACTAAACAAAATCAAAAAATTATTATTGATAATTTAAACAAATGGCCTAATAACCAATCTATCGAAAGAGTAGAAGAACCTTATATTAATGCTTTTATTACTTGTCCGGAAATGTATATTGGAGCAGTCATGGAGATTTCTCAAAATAAAAGAGGCCAATTAGAGAATATTCAATATTTAAACGATCAAAGGGTAACTCTGAATTATCTATTACCTCTTTCCGAAGTAATTTATAATTATTTTGATAAATTAAAATCCGCGACTAAAGGTTATGCATCTTTTGATTATCAATTAGATAATTATCGTCCTAGTAAATTGAAAAAAATGGATATTTTATTAAATTCTGAAGTAGTGGAAGCGTTGTCTTTCATCGTACATGAAGATTTCGCTTATAACAGAGGGAAAGCTATTTGTCAAACTTTAAAAACCATGATTCCCAAACAAATGTTTGAAATTACAATTCAAGCGGCTTTAGGGAAAAAAATTATCACTAGAGAAACGATTAAATCGATGCGTAAAAACGTGATTGATAAATGTTATGGTGGTGATGTTACTAGGAAGAAAAAACTTCTTTCCAAACAAAAAGAAGGTAAAAAGAAAATGAAAACAATAGGAAGAGTTAAATTACCTCAAAAAGCCTTTTTAGCTATTCTTTCGGCCAACGACAATTAAGATTTACATTGTCTTAATAGCTTAACAAGAGACCAAAGGTTATTTAATTTATTCAAAAGAGGTTGAAAAACATGAGCAATTTAATCGAATTAAAAAACATTAATAAAGTCATCGATAATCAAATTATTTTAAAAGATATTAACTTAGAAATCAAAACTAATGAATTTGTGACTTTATTAGGCCCTTCAGGATGTGGAAAAACCACTATTTTAAAAATTATCGGTGGTTTTGATGATTTTAGTAGCGGAGATGTTCTTTTCAACAATAAAAGCATTGTTGATGTGCCGCCGCATAAAAGATTAATTAACACTGTCTTTCAAAAATATGCTTTATTTCCTCATTTAAATGTTTTAGAAAATATCGCTTTTAGTTTAAAAATAAAAGATTTAAATTATGAAACTAATCAAAAAATCAAAGCTTTAAAGGTTAAAACTCAACGAGAGATAAACGTTTTAATTGAAATTTATCAAGAAAAAATAATGGCTAAAACCTCCTCTAAAAAGACTTGGTTACAACGCTGGTTCAAAGTGGGTTTTGCGCCAGAAATCAAAGCATTAAAACAAGAGTTAAAAGAAAAAATAAACCTTATTAATCAAGAACACCAAAAAAAAATAACTCTTTTAAAAAAAGACCTTTTAACTTATCAAGAAAAAAATGCTTTTATCAAAAAGACTGTTTTGCATTATTTAAAATTAGTTGGTTTAAAGGGGTTTGAAAATAGAGATATTAACCATTTATCAGGCGGGCAACAACAAAGAGTCGCTATCGCGAGAGCTTTGATTAATAAACCCAAAGTCTTATTGTTAGACGAACCTTTAGCTGCTCTGGATTTAAAATTAAGGCAAGAGATGCAATACGAATTAAAAGAAATTCAAAGAAATTCTGGGATTACTTTTATTTTTGTGACACACGACCAAGAAGAAGCTTTGGTTTTAAGTGATAAAATCGTAGTTTTAAAACAAGGCGAAATTCAACAAATAGGCACTCCCCAAGATATTTATAATGAACCAGCTAATAAATTTATCGCCCAATTTATCGGGGAATCTAATTTAATTCCTGGAGTGATGAAAAAAGATTTTTTAGTGTGGTTTGACGATAAAGAATTTGTTTGTGTAGACCGTGGTTTTGATGAAAATCAAAAAGTAGATGTAGTAATTCGTCCGGAAGACATTGATATTATCAAATGGGAAGATGGTTTAATCCAAGGGATCGTCCAATCAGTTTTATTTAAAGGAGTTCATTGGGAAGTAATTATTAACAATAAACATCGTAATTATTTAATCCATACAACGGATTTTGTGCAAGTGAATAGCCAAGTCGGGATTACTTTCAATCCAGAAGATTTACATATTATGGAAGTATGGTGAACAAATATGTCATCCTCACGCACCAACAAAACAAATAAAATTTATAAATGGTTGTCTTTGCCGTACTTTATCATTATTGTTTTTTTAGTGATTGTGCCTATTTTAATTATTTTATTTGATTCCTTTCAACAATATAACGACCAAAAATTAGTCAAAATAGTTTTTACCACTGAATATTATCAAAATTTTTATAAGAATCTTAATTTTATTTATGTCTTATTGAGATCGATTTCGATCGCTGTTATCGCTACTTTTTTAATTATCCTTTTATCTTATCCTTTGGCTTATATCGTTTCTAAACGCCATGTCTTAATCCAACCGATATTAGTTTTATTGATTAATGGGACTATTTGGATTAATATGATTTTAAAAACCCAAGCTTTGGTGCAAATTTTTTCTTTAATGGAAAGGTGTTTCGGTATAAGGATTTTAGAAAGCGATATCGCTATGTTTATTGGTTATATTTACTTATTTTTGCCTTATATGTTTGTTTCTATTTATTTGAGTATCGTGAAAATAGATCCGAACTTGGTGGAAGCGGCAAAAGATTTAGGAGCTAACGAAAAACAAATTTTTACTAAAGTAATTTTCCCTTTGTCTTTGCCAGGAGTTTTAGCCGGAACTGTTTTAATTTTATTACAAATAGTTACCAATATTGTTGTACCTAAATATTTAGGACCCACTACCGTTACTTCTATTAGCGAACTAATTGAAAATACCACCTTTTTAAACGGGGATATAAAAAGTGCTTGCGTAATGGCAGTTAATTTAACTTTGTTAATGTTTTTAATTTTAACTTTTTTTAAAAAAAGTAACAAATATAAAGGTAATAATGATTATGCAAAAGAAAAATAAAACTAATTTTTCCTCTCTCTTTTTGGTTTTGATGATGATCTTTATTTATCTTCCTATTATTTCCTTAATTATTTTTTCTTTTAATGAAAACGAAGGAAGAATAGCATCTTTAGTGCATTTTAACAAATTTGGGATTAAATGGTATTATAAAATATTTCAAGATAATTCGATTAAATCCACTGTTATAGTTACTTTTCAAATCGCTTTCTTATCGACCTTTTTTGCTACTATTTTTGGAACTTTAGCGGCTATTTCTTTAATGAATTACAAAAATAAATGGCGTAAAGTGATTTTAAATGTTAACCAATTGCCGATCATTATTCCGGAAATAATTAACGCTTTAGCGTTGTTTGTTTTATTTAGTTGTGTGGGTTTAACTAGTGGTTTTTGGCGTATGTTATTAGCTCATATTTCTTTTAGTGTACCTTATGTTTTGGTCACTGTTTACGCTAAATCCTCTACTTTAGATATAGATTCAATTGAAGCTTCTTATGATTTGGGCGCTACACCCTTGCAAACCATTATCAAAGTTTTTTTGCCTCAATTAAAAGGTTCGATGTTGGCTGGCGCGAGTATCGCTTTCGCTTTATCTTTTGATGATTTTATTATTTCTTATTTCGCTGGTGGAGCAGACTATCAAAATATATCTGCTTATATTTATAGCTTAAAAGGAACCGTTAATCCTACTATTAACGCTTTATCGTCTATTTTAATTTTATTTGTGCTAATTAAAATTTTATTAAATTATTTAAATTTAAGAAAAGACTCTAAAAAACATGAATAAAAAAAAATATCTTTTGCGGATCGGTCTTTTGATGGTCTTTTTTAGCATTTTTTATTTAGCATATAAAATAATGAGAAAAGACTCTTATTCTCATCCAGAAAAACAAACTATTATTTTGTTTAATTGGGGCGAATTTATAGAACCAAGTCTTATAACTGAATTTAACAAACAATCAACAAACTACGTCATTAAACAAAGTTTTTTTTCTTCTAATGAATTGGCTGTTAACAAAATTAAATCCGGGGATAAATACGATATTGCTATTTTGAGCGAATACGCGATAGAAAAATTAAACAAAGAAGATCCGAATTTATTGGAACGAATTTATTACGATAAAATTGATAAATTTAAAGGAAAAAAAGAAATAGGCGAATTGACAAAAAAATTTAAAGGCGTATATGATAATAAATTACCTCAAAATATAAAACCTTACACTATTCCTTATTTTTGGGGCAATTTAGGTTTATTATATAATAAAGAAAGAATAAACAAGGATGAAATCCAAAATTGGAAAAATTCAATGATGAATCCGGAAAAGAAAATTTCTTTATATAATAATTCTTTTGAAGGTATTTTTATCGGTTTAAAGGCTACTGACGGGAATATTCAAAACCCTACTTCAGATCAAATCATTAAAGCTAAAGAATGGCTATTAGACTTGAAAAACACCAATAATAAATTATCTTTTGTTACTGATCAACTTCTTGATCAAATGAAAATCCAAGGCGAAGAAAAATACGATATTTCTTTAACTTATTCCGGTGATGCTAGATTCTTAATGAAACAAAATAAAAATTTAGATTTTTATCCTTTTGATGAAGGCGACGAAAAAGAACGAGGTACCAATATTTGGGTTGATAGCATCGTGTTACCGAAAAATGCGAACACCAAAGGAGCTTATGAATTCATCAACTTCTTGTTGGACAAAAAAAATATAAGCAAAAACGCCGAATTTATCGGTTACGATTCGCCTTATAAGGAAACAAAAAATGGCGAATTACAGATTGAAATAAAAGACGGCGATCAAATGTATCAATATAATAAAGAAATAAAAAAAGAAATAAATGATTCTTGGAATGAAATTTACGCTCACCCAAGACCACAAGATAATTATTTATTATTTATCAATTTATTCATTATCTCGCTTCTACTTCTCTTCCGATTTATCAAATATTTTCGTAAAAAATAAAAAGGAGGAATATTAATTCATGAGCGCCGAAAATGTCATATACATTTAGAGTCAATTTCTTTTTGTTCATTTTCATGTTAATTTTTGCAATAAAAACAGTTAAACAAACAAATTAATGGAAGAAAAAATAAATTATTAGAAACCAATAATGCTTTATTGGAAGAAATAAATCAAAATTTAAAAACAAAAAATAATTTTCCTAATAATAAAAAAGACGCTTTAAAAGGGTCTTTTTTATCTTTATAATATTACAATAATACAATAATCTATTTATATCAACTGGGTTTATTTATATATCGGTTTTTTTAAAATTAGCTAATAATGATTTAGTATAAGGGTGTTGTGGATTATGTAGGATCGCTTTAGTAGAACCTTTTTCTACCACTTTGCCTCCGTACATAACGATAATATCATTTGCCATTTGAGAAACAACCCCTAAATCATGAGTAATGAACAAAATAGAGATCTTTTGTTCTTTTTTCAATTCATTCATTAAGTTTAAAATTTCTTTTTGCACGATAACATCTAAAGCAGTAGTCGCTTCATCAGCGATTAAAATTTTAGGTTTACAAACTAAAGCGATGGAAATCATAACTCTTTGACACATGCCGCCGGATAATTGATAAGGATAGGATTCCATAATTATTTGGGGATTTTTAATTTTTACTTTACCTAACATTTCTAAAGCTTTATTATAAGCTTCTTTTTTGTTCATTTTACGGTGTAACATTAAAACATCCATTATTTGGTTTTTAATTTTAAAAACTGGATTCAGACTTGCCATAGGATCTTGGAAAATCATTGCTATTTCGTTGCCACGAATTTTCTGCATTTCTTGAGCGTCAAACTTAGAAATAACTTGTTTGTTAAAAACAATTTCTCCTTGGTGTATTTTTTGATTGGGTTCAAACAATTGTAAAATAGACATAGCTGTTTGACTTTTGCCGCTACCAGATTCTCCTACAATACCTAAAGTGCGCCCTTCTTCCAATTCAAAACTAACCCCTTCCACCGCTTTGATGAAGCCTTTTTGAGTTTGAAAATAAGTATGTAAATTATTAACTTTTAATAAACTCATGCTTTTTTACCATCCTTTTGACTGATTTTTTTATTTTTAATAGTACAAGCGACAAAATGATTAGGAGACACTTCGTGCCAATCTAGATCTTTTTGATCTGATCTGTATAAAAAAGAGACTTTATCAGTTTCATATGTAATTTTAAAATAATTTTCTTTTTCTGTTTCTAACTTAGGAATAGCGTTTAATAATTGTTTGGTATAAGGGTGTTGGGGATTTTTAAAAATTTTCTCTGTAGGCGCTAATTCCACTAACTTACCCAAATACATGACCGCTATACGATCGCTAATATAACGTGCTACTCCTAAATCATGAGTGATAAACAAAAAAGTCAATTGATATTGTTTTTTTAAATCATCCAAAAGGGTTAAAATTTGCTCTTGAATAGAAACATCTAAGGCTGAGACTATCTCATCACAAACGACAAATTTAGGCTTTAAAATCAAAGCTCTAGCGATAGATATCCTTTGTCTTTGTCCGCCAGATAATTGATGAGGGAAACGATCATAAAAAGATAAATCAACTCCACATTTCCCCATTATCTGCAAAATCATCTTTTTATGTTCAGGATCATTTTTGCTTTTCACCATTTTATGAATCAATAAACCTTCGCCAATAATATCTCCTATTTTCAAACGAGAATTTAAAGAAGAAAAAGGGTCTTGGAAAATAATTTGTAAGTCTTTTCTCAATAAACGTGTTTCTTTGTTCGATAAAAGCGTTAAATCTATTTCCTGTTCGTCTTTATAATAAAAAACATGACCCGAAGTAGGTTTTTTAATTTGTAAAATAGTTTGTCCTAAAGTTGATTTTCCCGAACCAGAGCCACCCACAACACTTAAAGTTTCTCCTTGAAAAACGGATAAATTAATATTATTATTAGCTTTTAAAACGATATTATTTTTTTTCGCAAAAGCCTTTTTTAAGTCAAAAAATTTAGATAAACTTTGTGTTTTAATTAAAATTTTATTTTTTATCATTTTTTTCAAATCCTTTTTATTTTTTTAAATAAGACTTAAAAACACGTTTTTTCTTAAAAAGAAATCTTTTTTAGAGGAACCCATTATCATTCTTTTATCATCCTCAAGAAATCTTTTGGTTAGCAATCTTTTTACGATTAGTTTAAAAAAGATTTATTATTCTTGTTGTTCGTTTTTCGGGTCAAAATATTCCATCAAACCAGAACCTATCAAATTAAAAGATAAACACGTTAAAAAGATCACAATAAAAGGTCCTAAAAACAGATGGAAATACCATCTCATATCACTTTTACTGGAACTTAAAATACTTCCCCATTCAGGAATTTGTGGATCTAGTCCTAAACCGATAAAACCTAGTCCTGAAGCAGTTAGAATAGCAGATGACATGCTTAAAGTAATTTGAATGATGAAACAAGATGTTAAATGAGGTAAAACATGTCTAAAAATAATTTTGATATCACTCGCCCCTAACGCTTTAGAAGTTTTAATAAAATCTTTTTGTTTTATTTGCATCGTATTAGCTCTCATCACTCTGATAAAAGAAGGAATACGAGAAATACTTAAAACAATCACTAACGAAGTCATGCTTTTATTTAAAAAGAACATAATTACGATAGCTAAAATAAAATCAGGAAAAACTACTAAAATATCACATACAAAATTAATCACAGTATCAAAAAATCCTCTAAAATAACCCGCCATAATTCCTAAACAAGAACCTATTATGCTACTTATTGCAACAGAATAAAAAGCTATTTGTAAAGAAATTTTAGCTCCATATATCACTCTACTAAATAAATCTCTACCAGTGGAATCAGTTCCCATCCAATGGGCCCAACTAATTCCTTGTAAGCGTTTATAAGGCGATACATTAGGATTTTTGATAAAAGAAAAAAAAGGCATCATAAAAGAAAATACAATTAAAAGGTTTAAAAATAAAGAACCAATTAAAATCTTTTTATTGCTTTTGATTGTTTTAAACATCGTATGAATTGATTGTGGTATTTTTTTTATTTTTAACATTTAAATTTAATTATCCTTTTTTTGAACATTTATGTATTTAAATTTTTTTATTTATACGAGGATCTAATAAAGTGTAAACAAAATCTAACAATAAGTTAAAAAGGCTAATGAATAAAGCTAATAAAATGATGCTTCCTTGTAATACTAAATAATCTCTATTCTCGAATGATGAGATAATTAAACTTCCAATTCCTTTAATGTTGAAAACGAATTCAGTAATTATAGCGCCACCGATTAAATAACTAAACATTAAGCCTATATGAGCCACAACAGGAATTAACGCGTTTTTTAAAGCATATTTAAACATAATATGATTTTTGGACAATCCTTTAGCGTAAGCTGCTTTGATATAAGGTTGTTCTAATATTTCTTTCATACTGGTTTGAGTTATTTTAAACACCGAAACACTCACGACTAAAGATAAACTTAAAACAGGTAAAATCATAGCTTGCAGAGTGTCAAAACCTGATCTAGGCAAATGAAACATTTTTCCTAAATATAATTGCATTAAACAAGCGATAACAAAAGTAGGAGACGACATGACAAAAACAAAAAAACCGTTTAAAAGTAATTTTTTGTTCTTACCTTTCGAATAAGACGAAAGAACACCGAATAAAATACCTAATAAAGAACCAAATAGAGCGCTCAATAACGCTAATTTAAAAGTGTTATGAAAAGCTTTAAAAAATAATTTTACGGCTGGCAATTTATCATTATAATACGAATTACCGAAATCAAAATGCAAAAAAATTTGTGTTAAGTAGTTGGTCAATTGTTTTAACAAAGTCAAATCAAGGCCTAAATCGCGTTCTAAAGCTTTTCTTTGTGCTGGGTTGCCGCCTTTCAACCCTGCAATTGCACTAATAGGATCGCCAGGTATTAATTTAACGGTAAAAAAACTTATAAAAATAACAGATATAAAAATCATCATGTTATAACAAAATTTTTTTGAAATGTATTTTATCATTTTTTATCCTCAAAATTATTTTATTATTTAAAAAAGAATGATGGTTTTTAACCCAAATATAAAAATATGTAATTCGGATTAAAACTCATCATTTTTTTATGCTAACTTTTTTATTTTTTCCCAATTTATTCTAGAAAAAATATCGCATGTAAAGTCTTTTATTTTAGAAGATTTTAAAAAGTATGTGTTTCCTTCGTATATAGGTATTACATAAACTTCATCATTTAAAATTTGTTGAACTTCTTTTACTAAAGTTGTATATGTGTCTAAATTGCTTTCTTTTTGAGCTTGTCTCAATTTAGAATCGATCACTTCGCCTTTATCTTTATCTGTTGCATCGCCTTGTTGAATGTGAGGTAAAGCATATTCAGAATCCTTTAAGAAATAATCACATAAAGCTTTGTGACCGTAACCCATTTCATGCAATTCGCCTAATAAAACCATATTATAGGAAGAAGTAGGTTTTTTCACTTCTGCTAACAAAGCATTAAAGTCAGGCATGTCTATTTCAACAACAAAACCATTTTCTCTTAAACTTTCTGCTATTTTATTAGGAAGAGAACTATTTTCTTTATTGCTACAACCTAATTTAATTTTTCTATCTTCAGCTGACAATCCGTTTACTATTGTTTTAGCTGCGTCCATATCGTATTTGCGTTTAATTTGTTCATTGTGTCCAACTAAAAGGCTTGGAACGTAAGTATCTAAGGGTGTTCCAGGCAATTTTAAAGAAGAAATTATTGGACGGAAATTTAAAGCTAAACTTATCGCTTGACGTGCTGGTTTTTTTGTGCGTGCTGCATTCATATAAATTTGAACACCCTTAGCGCTTTTATTTTCTACTATTTCTAAACCTTTAAGTGTTCTTTTAGATATTTTTTCTTTTAAAAAATCAACTTGATCAGAGGGAACGTCTACAGTTAAGTCAATTGTTCCTTCTTCTAGTTCTTGTAAAGTGGTTTCAAATGATTTTTGAATTTTAACCATCAATTTTTTCGAACTTTCTTTGATGGCTTCTTTGTTCCAATAATTTTCAAAAAGTTCAAACGAAATTTTGTCATCGCGTTCATAATTAACTAATTTATATGGACCTGCGCCGATTTTAACGCCTTGATTATTGTCAGCTTCAACTGCAGATTTACATAAAATTATATATCTTTCGAAAACAGAAGCCCAGTGTGGAATATCATTTTTAATTGTAACTTTTACTTTTTTATCATCTAAAACATTCAAATATTGAATCATATCTGAATAATCATTATTATTGTTGTTTATGCCTTTTTGAAGAGAATATACAACATCTTCGGTTGTTACAAGTTTGCCGTTATGAAAAAAAATATTATCGCGAAGAGTGAAAGTAATTTCTTTTCCTTGTTTATCACATTGTTCAGCCAGTCTACCAACTGTTTTTTTATTAACATTATCAAAAACAATTAAAGTATCGTGAACGGCTAAATAAAATCTTTGGGACAATGCAGAACTGGAATGTGATTTGTTAGTCGGATCGAAACCGTTAATATCTCCTTGCCAAACCACATTAACAACAGTTTTTTTGTCCTTATTATCTGCCCCTTTTCCAAGTTTATAAACATAAAGCACACCACAAAATAATAAAAAGCCTAATAAAACGCTAGAAAATATAATTACTAATTTCTTATTATTTTTTATTTTTGACATATATAAAAAATGCTCCTTTTTGATATTATTTAATAAATTACTGCATATCAATATAAATTATATATGTTTTTTTTTTTTTTTCAAGGGTTTGGAGAAAATTGATACATTTTTTTATTTTTATGCCTTATCCAAAAAATCAAAAAAGGTTAAAAACTTGTCCAAAATACTTGTTTAAGAAGAAATATAAACTTATCTCTCAGACAGATTTCTCATAACATTTACTAAGAGCTTTTTCTAAAAATAACTCTTTTGTGTATGCCGAAAAAAAGAAAACAACAGTTATTAAACAACAAAAAAGCTATGTGTTTACATAGCTTTTTTGTTTCTCTCAGTTCTTTATCGACTAATGAGTCTTTTATATTTTTTTAAACCTTTTCTTCAAAACTTTTTTTCAAATCAGGGTTAAAGGTTTTTTCTTTAATCATTTTTATTTCTTCTTTATAAGGAGCGAAACCATTAATTAAAGGGGTTTCTAATATTTTTGGTAAAGATAAAAAAGAAGGATGATAAATAATATTAATTAAAGCTTCAAAACCGATATTTCCGTAACCAATATTTTCATGACGATCTTTTTTACTGCCTAAAACGTTTTTAGAATCGTTAATATGAAAAACAGATAAATATTGTTGACCCACAATAGAATCGAATTCTTCCATCACTAATTCAAAGTTATTTTTAATATCATAACCAGAATCAAAAACATGACAAGTATCAAAACAAACAGAAATTCTTTTTTTATCTTCAATCAAAGTAATAATATCTTTTAACTCTTGAAAAGAAGCGCCTATTTCGTTTCCTTTGCCGGCCATAGTTTCTAAAGCTATCCCTACCTTTAAACCAGCAGTATTTTTAAAAATTTGGTTGATACCTAAAGCGATAAATTCTATCGCTTCTTTTTTTTTTTTTTTATTCATGTTATTGCCAGGATGAAGTACCATTCGAACAATTTTCATTTGTTCAAATCTGTATAATTCTTTCGTTAAAAAATCGATCGCGAAAGTTCTTTTCGCTAAAGAAGGGTTGGCTAAATTAACAATATAAGGTGCATGACCTACTAAATCATTAGGGTCTAAATTATGTTGTTTCATTTGTTCGAAAGTTTCTAATAAGTTAGCATTTTTCAAATCAGATCTAATAGTGTTTTGTGGTGCTCCAGTATAAATCATAAAAGTATTAGCGTCAAAAGATAAACTTTTTTGTAAAGAACCTAAATACATTAAAGGTTTATTAAAAGGGACATGACTACCTATTTTTATCATTCTTTTTATCTCTTTTTTTTGGAAAAATGAAGGTTATTTTTTTTACCATTTTTATTAGAAAAATTGTATTTATGGTAGGAAGGGTTAATTTTATTATTAGGAGTTTGTTTCTTAGGACGAACTTCTTTTTTAACTTCTTCTTGAAAACCTGTTTTAGTTAAAGTAATATTATTAAAATCAATATCATTAAGTTTTTTAATTTTATCCAAGGAAGTTTTATCTTTTTCGTTATAAATCACTAAAACGTTACCGTTTTTGCCCATTCTACCTGTACGACCGCTACGGTGTTGGAAAAACTCTAAATTACGGCTCGGCAAATCATAATGAATTACCCAAGTAATATCTAAGTCTAGCCCTCTGGCAGTTAAATCGCTAGAAATAATATATTGATATTTCATTTTTTTAATTTCAGCCATATGTTGTTTTCTTTGTTTAACTGATAAGTCAGAAGAAAAGTTTAAAACATTTAAATTAGCTTCTTTTAAACCTTCATAAACCATAAATTGGTCTTTTTTATGAGAAACAAAAATTAAGGCTAAATAAGGGTTTAAAGTTTTAAAAAAGTGAACCAAATTATTGATTCTTTTATCAGAAGAACTTTCTAAAGCGTAATGTTTTAAATTTATTTTTTGTTCTGAATTAACATCTAAAAATAAAGATTTGCCGAAATATTTATTAATGAAAGGTTTCATAGCGGGCGTGATGGAAGCAGAAAATAATAATATTTTAGGTCGCCATTTAACCAATAAAGGGTCTAATCCATTTAAAGATTCTTGATCAAATAACATATCCGCTTCATCTAATACTAAATAAGCAGCTTTAAAAATATTTAATTTGTTTAAAGTTTGGGCATATTCGCTTAACTTACTTAAAGTAGTGATCACCACGGGAGGTTGTTTTTTTTTCAAACTAGAGAGTATTTTTTGTTTATCCATTCCACCGTAAAAAATCTTTACTTTAGAATTTTGTTTTTCAATTTCTTTTAACATATTAAAAACTTGAAAAACAAGCTCATTAGTAGGAACAACTATCACCGCTTGAATCATGTTTTTATTCCATTCTATTTTGCTTAAAATAGGCAATAAATAAGCATGAGTTTTACCTGTTCCTGTAGGAGCAATTCCTACTAAGTTAAAAGGCTTATCAAACTCCTCGAAAAATTTTTTTTGTATTGGAGTAATAGTTTTAAATTTTAATAATTTTAATTTGTCTTGAAGATAGGTCTGCATTATTTCAACCCTTTCTTTTGTGATAACTTAAATATTTTCCGTCTTTAAACCAACGAAAATAAAAAATAAAATAAAAAAGTATTTTTTTAGTTTTTTTCCTTTAAAATATTAATAAATAGATTTTTTTGAGATATCTAAATAAACAATTAAGGAAAGAGAAATACATGAAAAAAAATAATAAAAAAATTCCGCCAAAAAAAATAAAAAAAAATAATAAAACACCAATAGTAATGAAAAAAACTAAATTTTTTACTGTTACTAATTTAGTAATTTTTCTAGCTATCTTAGTTTTTTCATTGGTTCCTATTTTAACCATTTATAGATTTTGTAAAAGTTAATAATGACTTTTAATCCGTTAATGACCAAAACCATTCAGAACCAACAGAAAACATATTTTTTTCAGAAAACTTTTCTTTTTTTAAAAAAAATTAACATAAGACATAAAAAAAACTTTTATTTTAAAAGCTTTTTTTATAGGTATTTCTTTCAAGGTCTTCATAAATAAGTTGTAAAAGCTTATTGTTGAATTTATATTGTTTATTATTATTTAAAGACGAATATTCTTTAGTTAATTCAATTGCTTCGTTAATAATAATTTTATGAGACAGTTTTTTTTCCATTAATTCGAAAGTAGCTAAACGAATAATAGCTTTATCAACTTTATTCAATCTATCTAAAGTATAATCGTATAAGTTTTTTTGAATAATATTATCTATTAAAACAATATTATTAATTAATTGTTCTACAAGAACGATCTTTTCATTAATATTAGGGTTTTGGACTTGAAGTTCGTTGTGGTAAAAATCATATTGATATAGATTATTAATGATTTCGACCCTTAGCTCTTTCATCTTTTTAGGAAACATATATATTTGGTGGTAATGTAAATTAGTTTGTGAATTTATCATTGTTTTTTCAACATAGCTTCTTCTAAATTTTTAGCCACTTGTTGCCAATTAATGATATTATAAAAAGCTTCTATGTAATCTGGGCGACGATTTTGATAATGCAAATAATAAGCATGTTCCCAGACATCTATCCCTAAAAGAGGGTAGCCTAAATTTAAAACCGTATCTTGGTTAGACGTACTAACTACTTCTAATTTCTTGTGGTGGTTTAAAATTAACCAAGTCCAACCGCTACCAAAAACAGTTTTCGCTTTTAAAGCTATTTGGTCTTTTAAAATTTCGACACTCTGATAATCACGTTCGATCAATTCTTTTAATTTACCAGCAGGTTGAGCACCATTATTAACTTGTAAATTTTGCCAAAAAAAGGAATGATTATAATGACCGCCGCCGTTATTTCTAACAGCCGTTCTTGCTTCTTCAGGCACTAAAGATAAATCTTTTAATAAAACCTCTAAATCGCCGTTAATTTGTGGATATTTTTCTAAAACAGTATTTAATTTGTTGACATAAGTTTGATGATGTTTTTGGTGATGTATTTTCATTGTTGTAGCATCAATAAAAGGTTCTAAAGCATCGTAAGCATAAGGTAATTGAGGTAGTTGATATTTTTTCATAATCTTAATCCAAATTCTTCTCCTTTTTTTAAATTGACTAATCTCTTGGCCAAGATTTAGTTGACTTTTAAATGATATCATAATAAAAACTTCTTCATTAAACGTTATAACACTTTTATAAGTGCCAAAAGGAGTAATTAAGAAATTTTGAAGTTACTTTTGATAAAAAAGGTTTAAAGCTAGTTTAAAACCTTTCTAAGATCAATAAAACGAGGTTTTTTCAAAAAATGATGTTAAAACAACTTATAAAGAAACTTTGGACTAATTTAATAATTATCAAGAATAACAATAATTTATTAATTTAGCCCAAAGTTATCTTTCATACGCTTATTTTATTTGTTGAAAAAACTTTCTTTTCCTTATTTAGTGAAAAATTGTTTATCTATTTCGTTGATCGCGATTAACCAATGATGCAACATTTCGTGATACAAATTAAAGCTTGGTTCGTTAGTGTTAGTTTGAAAACCAATTTGGTTCTTAATTTGACTACTAACAATATCTATTCTTTTTTTAGTTAAAAAAGACGGTTCGTTAGTTTGAGCTTTTTTATAAAACAAAGCTCCTCCTAAACTGCCTATTAAAAAAATTAATAAGTAAAGAAAAATCTTTTTAAAAAAGATAAAAAACATATATTTTTTTTAGTTTCTTTCTAGTTGAGGTTCTTACTGATATTATTTAATGTCTAAAGATTTCAAGCCTGCTAAGTTTAACAAACTCCAAGGTTTGTTGAAATAAGGGTGAAAAAAGAAATCTACAAACGCTAATTCATCAATAGTCATATTTTTTTGAATACATACGCTTAAAGTATTCATTTTTTCTGTTAAGTCAGCGTTAGATAAAATCTGTCCGCCTAAAATCTTACGTGTTTCTTTATCAAAAACTACTTTTAATAAAGCTGATTCATAATCCGGCATAAATTCAGGTCTGTTAGCGTCTCTGATCGTTACAGCAGCATAATTTAAACCTAATAATTTAGCCACATTTTCAGTTAAACCAGTAGAAGAGATGTTTAAATCATAGATTTTAATACCACTAGTGCCTTGAGTGCCTAAATATTTATGTTTATTTTCTTTAATGTTCATTCCTATTAAAGTCCCCATTCTAACAGCGTTAGTCGCTAAAGGAATGTATTTAGACTCTTGTGTTGGGTTATAATAAATATTAACACAGTCACCACAAGCATAAACATCTGGATTAGAAGTTTGCAAGTATTCATTAACTACTAAAGCGCCATTAAGAGACGTTTTTAATCCATGACTCACTAATTTAGTGTTCGGAATGAAACTAATACACATAATAACCATTTCTGTTTCAAAAACTTCTTTATCAGTGTGTACGTGAGTAATTAACCCATTAGAAGTTTCTAATGTAGAAACTCTTTGTCCTAAAGCCAATTTAACGTTATTTTTAGTAAAAGCGTCTTGAGCTAAATCAGTAAATTCTTTATCTAAGTATTTAGACATGATTCTTTCTTCCGCGTCAATCAACACTACTTCTTTACCTTGATGAGAGAAAGATTCCGCTAATTCAACACCAATATAACCAGCACCCACAACAGTAATTTTTTTCACGCCAGCAGCGTATTCAATAATTTCGTTAGCGTGGGCAAAGTTTTTGGATAATAATAAATTTTTAGAATCCATTCCGTCTAAGCGAGGAATAACTGGCCAAGAACCAGTAGATAACACTAGCTTATCAAAACGATCTACAAACTCTTCGTTAGTTTTTAAGTTTTTAACAACGATTTCTTTTTTATCAAAATCTACTTTTAAAACTTCGTGCTCTAAATTGACATTAGCTCCCATTTGCGTTAATTCATCTGGGTTAGAATAAAATAACCCTCTTCTATCTTGGACAACTCCGCCAATATATAAAGCTATTCCGCAAGACAGAAAGGAAACTGTGTCGTTTCTCTCATAAACAGTTACATCAACATCGCTATAATTTTTTTTAATAGTTTTAACTGCAGCAGTTCCTGAATGAGTACACCCTATAACAATAACTTTTAACATGAAAAAACCTACCTTATAATTATTTTAATTGAAAACCACATATTAATTTATTTTATATCGTTTATTTATTCCTAAAAAATATTGAATAACAAAAATAAATAACATTTAAAAAACTTTTACATAATAATTATATCATAATAA
>NZ_AKIN01000042.1:0-11098 GCF_000309405.1 Vaccinium witches'-broom phytoplasma str. VAC | reverse complement strand
AAAAACAAATAAAGAAAGAAAGTCTTTAAGACTTACCAAATAAATCTATTAGCCCTTTTCAAATAAATAATTATGTAATGTAAATAAAATAATAAATTTATCTAAATTATTGTTAATTAACCGATGAAACAGTTAATTTTGCACGTCCTTTTCTTCTTCTTGCAGATAAAACACGACGACCGCCAACAGTGGCAATTCTTGTTCTAAAGCCATGCGTTCTTCTTCTTTTAATTTTACTTGGTTGATATGTTCTTTTCATAAAAATTCCAAACCTTCTTTATTTTTTTGTTAGTCATTGTTGAAAAAAATATTAAAAATTTAAGATAACTTCCGTTAATAGCGACTTTTAAATGGTAAATTTTTATCAATTTAATAAAATATCTTCTACTTTTTTATCATCTAATTTTTGCACCAATAAAACTAAAAGTTTGATTGTGTTTTCGATGTCTTCTTTGTGGATGATAGAAGCGTGAGAATGAATATATCTAGTCGGAATAGAAATGACTACAGATGCTGCGCCTTCATTTTGTATATGCATAGAAGCGGCGTCAGTTGTTCCTCCGGATGGAAGCTGTTCTTGAAAAGGTATCTTATTTTCTTGAGCTATTTCCATAATATAATCTCTTAGCCCTTTATGAGCGATCAAACCTTGATCGAAAAAAGATAATTGAGGACCTTGTCCTAAAACTTTTTTAGAAACGTTTTTATCGCCCGGAACATCATCTGACACTTCCTACATTAACAGCTATAGCTATTTGGGGTTTCACTTTATTAGTGCTAGTTTTTGCACCTCTTAAACCAACTTCTTCTTGTGCTGTAAAAGCGCCAACACATTGGTTAGGATTGTTTTTTAAAGTTTTTAACACTTCCATCACCACTAAAGCGCCGGCACGATTATCAATCACTTTCGCTAATAAAAAGTTAGAATTACCTAAAGTTCTAAATTCTGTGTAAGGAGTAACCATATCCCCTAATCTTAGACCTAATTCTTCAGCTTCTTCTTTATTTTGCACACCTAAATCTAAGATTAAACTGCTCATTTCGGGTGTTTTGTATCTTTCTGACGGAGCCAAAGAATGAGGAGGTTTAGCGCCTGTAAAGGCGAATAAAACACCTTTTTTAGTATTTATTTGCCATGTTTGGGCTAACATTACTTTAGAAACCCAACCGCCGATAGTTTGAAATTTAACAAAACCTTCTTTAGTGATTTCGCTAACCATCAAACCAACTTCATCAACATGTCCATCAAGAACTATTTTAGGACCTTTATCGCCTTTATAAACTAATAAACTGCCTAAATTATCGTATTCAATTTTATCAACTTGACCTTCTACATTATTTTTAATGTATTAGTTAACTGCTTTTTCTTGACCAGAAATACCATTCAACATGGTTAAATCTTTCATTTTTTGTAATAAATCAGACACGACAAATATCCTTTAGTTTTTTAGTTTATTGATTGTAATTTTATTCATTAGACGGTTTTACATTAGGTTGTGAATTGTTTTTCATTTGTTCTTTTTTTCATTTTTTTTCTTTAATAACTTTATAAGTATCTTTAACAAAAAAGAATAGGTAAACGAAGAATATAATTGATAATGCAACTGATAAAGATTGTAAAATAGTATTTTGCAAGTCAAATTTTGCTCCTAATAAATAAGAACTTAACCCGAAAAGCATCAAATAAGAAAAAAAGGCAAAATTAGATTTTTTTTGTTCTTCTTTAGTATAATACACATAAATTTGAATTAAAAAATGAACTATAAAAATATAAGCGATGATATTAGTCAATTCAAACATCTTAGCTACATATTCATTATTAATTAAAGGTTTTGCAGATAAGCCAACAGAAATCAAACTTAAAACTGCACTTTCTATAAAAAATAAAAACTTTATAAAGCCTTTATTTTTTTTTAAATTAGCGAAAGCAAAAAAATAAGCAAACAAAATAATAGAAATAGCTAATAAAATATTGCTCAATTGCCACCCTTGGTATTCAATTTTGGTAGGGTTCCATAAAGAATAAGAGGCAACAAAAGAAAAAATTGCTTTTAATAAATTCAAAACGATTTTGCGTTTAGGACTTGTTTTTTTCATTTCCATATATTATAAAACACCTTTCTTATGTGTTATAAATTTAATTTTTCTTAATAACTTTTTCAAGAGATTTAATCAAATCTGCTTTTTTCATTTTATAAGCGTCATCTATATTATATGTTTTAGCTATTTTTTTTAAATCTGTTACAAGCATTTTGTTTAAGTCTAATTCTTCATTTTTTTCAACTTCTGCTTCTTCTGGCACTTCTTCAGTCGATTCAAAATTTGATTCAACTGGATGATTTTCTTCTAATTTAACTTTTACTTCTTTTTTTGTTGTTTTTTCTGATGTATTTTTTTCCTCTTTTTTTGTAGTTTTATTAGCTTTTTGTTGCGCTAAAATAAATTCTTTTTTCGCTAAATGTTCTTTAACTAATTCAACATAACTAGCAAACATATCGGGCTCTTGGTAAGCTATATCAGCTAATATTTTACGATTAACTTCTACTCGGGCTAATAAAAGGCCATGGATAAATCGTGAATAACTAATGTTGTTATTAATACAACCAGCATTAATTCTAGTAATCCATAATTTTCTAAAATTACGTTTTTTCTGTCTTCTATCTCTATAAGCGTACTGAAGCGAACGCATAACTTGTTCGTTAGCTGTTTTATAAAGAGTGCTTTTAGAACCGAAATAACCCTTCGCTAATTTTAATACTTTTTTACGACGTTTATGTCTTGCGTTAACAAAATTTATTTTAACCATCTTTTTTCCTTCTTTCTTAGTTAAATGTGGAGATTATATTAAATAAGATGTTTAATTCTTTTTACATCAGAAGGATCAACTTGCACAACCCCTCTTAATTGTCTATTTTGTTTAGTCGTTTTAGAACCTGCTAAATGGTTTTTATAAGCATGTCCTCTTAAAAATTTACCTGTACCTGTGATTTTGATGCGTTTTTTCAAACCTTTATGAGTTTTTTTCTTTATCATAATTACCTTCTTATATTAATTCAAATTTTAGTTATTTTATTTTTTTAGAATTTAAGGGAACTAAAAGAGCCGACATTTGACGACCTTCTAATTTCGGAAATAAATCAATTTTAGATACATCTTTTAAATCAGATATAATTTGTTGAAAAACTTTTTTACCTAATTCTGAGTGAACTATCATTCTTCCAGGAAAAAACATAGTTATTTTAACTTTGTCGCCTTTAACTAAAAAATCACGAACTTTTTTAACTTTGTATTCTAGATCGTTAGATTGAATATTAGGACTAATACGTAGTTTTTTCAAAACCGTTATATTTTGTTTTTTTTGAATTTTCTTTAATTTTTTTTGTTGATCATAATAAAATTGAGAATAATCCATCAAACGGACAACTTTAGGTTTTGAATTACCATTAATTAAGACAACATCTATATCTTTAGAATCAGCTAAATCAAGTATTTTGGATTTTTCAAAAACGCCTATTTTATCGCCTTTTTCATCAATAACTAAATATTCTCCGTAAGGTATATTTTCATTGAATAAAACATCAACTTTTAAATTATCTTTTTGATTTTTCTTGTATTTAATATCGAATAAACTCCTTTTTTAGAAATAATATTTTTTTCAAAATATTTCATTTTATAAAAAACTAAATTAAAACAAAAAAGTACTTATTATAAAGTACTCTCCGGATAAAACCATAATAAAAATAAATTTTATTTAGCTGTTACAAAAGACAACTATTATTTAAATTTATTGTGCTTTTAGCCTCAAAATTATCATAATTTTTCAGGCAGAGGAGAGAATCTCTTCATTTTCACATTTTTTATTTCATTTTTTTAATACAAATTAATTATACAATAAAAATGCCTTTTATCAACGAGAAAATATTGGCCTTACATCTTTGAACCAAAAAAAATTTCAATATCTTCTTAATGTCGTAAGAATAAAAAAAAAAAAAAATAAAACTAAATTGTTGAAAAAAATTTATTTTTATTTTTGATATTTGTGCGGATCAGGTTCATAGATAGCATCAATTAATTTTTTAGTATAAGGATGTTCAGGATTTGAAAACAATAAATCGCTAGTTTTTTCTTATACTATTTTACCTTTATACATCACTATAATACGGTCGCAAAAATATTTAACAATCGATAAATCATGAGAAATAAACAGCATAGTTAAAGATAATTTTTGATTTAATTCTTTCAATAAATTAATAATTTGCGCTTGAATAAAAACATCTAAAGCAGAAACAGGTTCATCGGCAACAATTAATTTAGGTTATACTATTAAAGATCTAGCGATAGCGATACGTTGTTGCTGTCCGCCTGAAAATTGATGAGGAAAACGATATAAATCTCTTTCGTTTAAACCTACTAAAGCGATCATTTTCTTAATTTTTTCATCAATAATTTGCTTATCTTTGATTTTTTTACATAAAGGCATTCGGCCAAAATTTCTTTTACTAACATTCTCGGATTCAAGGCAGCTTCGGGTTTTTGAAAAACCATTTGTATTTCGCTTAAAAGTGGTTTTCTATTATCTTTAATTTTTTTGTTATTTTCAGCTAATAAATAATTTTTATCGCCATTATGGAAAAGCAATTTACCTTTGGTAGGATGGTAAATACCTGTAATAATTTTACCAATAGTAGTTTTTCCGCTGCCCGACTCTCCTACTAAGCCAACAATTTCGTTTTTATTAATTTTAAAATTAACTTTTCTTAAAGTTTCAAAGCCATTAGGAAAAGTGAAAGAAATATTATTAAAGTCTAAAACTGTTTTTTCAGACATTTTATTAAATAAAACCTCCTTTTCTTCTTAATAATTGGATAAATGCAGGCGCTTCATATTTAGGTGCCAAAGAGTGGAGTAACCAAGTGGCAGCGAAATGAGAAGCGCTAATCGGAAACATAGGAGGTTCTTTTTCAAAGTCTATTTTCAAAGCATAAGGATTTCTAGGAGCAAAAGCATCTCCTTGAGGGATAAAAGTTAAAACAGGCGGTTGACCTTTAATAAAGTTTAAGTTTTCTTCTTTAGTATTTAAATTCGGCATAGATTGTAATAAAGCCCAAGTATAAGGATGATTAGCATTATAAAAAATCTCGTTTATTTGACCTATTTCAACAATTTTACCAGCGTACATAACTGCTACTCGATCAGCCATGCTTGCAATAACTCCTAAATCATGAGTAATGAAAATAACTGACAATTGACGTTCTTTGGTAATTTTTTTAATTAATTCTAAAATTTTTTTGCACGATAGGATCTAGAGCAGTAGTGGGTTCATCACAAATCAATATTTCCGATTAATTAGCTAGTGCAATAGATATAACTATTCTTTGGCATATTCCCCCTGATAATTGGTACGGATATAGATGATATTTATTGTCTGCCTCATCAATGCCCATTTCTTTCATCAATTGAATTGTTTGTTTTTTAAAGTCAGCTTTAGAATAATTTTTATTGTCTCTTTTAGCTTTAATTTTGAAAACCTCTTCAATTTGTTTGCCAACCTTCATTAAAGGATTTAAACTAGTCATAGGGTTTTGAAAAATCATAGTAATTTTTCGCCCTCTAATCTGATTGAAATCCTTATCTGTTATCTTGATTAAATCCTGATTTTCATACAGTATTTCACCTTTTTTTAACAATAGCTTTAGAAGGCAAAAGGCCTGCGATAGCTTTAGAGGTGATAGATTTTCCGCTGCCTGATTCGCCACAAATAGCAAAAATTTCCCCTTTTTGAAGGTTAAAATTAACCCCTCTCAAAGCGTAAATCATACCTTGAGAAGTGTTAAAATTAATTTGTAAATCGATTATTTTTAAAATATCGCTCAAATTGCAACTCCTAATTAATTTCTTTTTTATTAAACAAAATTATCAAATGCGTCTCTCAAACTATTGCCTAATAAATTAAAAGATATCATAATATATATTAAAAAAATAGTCGGATACACGGACAAATGAGGATTTAATTCGATATCGCGAAAACCACGATCTAATAATTCTCCGACACTAAGTCCATTAGGATATTTGATAATACCTAAAAAACTATATGTTGCTTCGCTTAAAATAAAACTAGGAATAGCTAAAGCAAAAACAGTTATTAAAAGGCCAATAGTATTGGGGAAAATTTGTTGAAACATAATTTTTAAATCATTAGCGCCCAACATGCGAGAAGCTAAAACATATTCTTTATTTTTGTACCTTAAAAACTGAGCACGAGAAATATTATAAAACGGAATCCAGCCTTTTACTAAAAACGTTATCATGATAGTAGTAAAAGAAACGCCCATTTTTAAAGTTAAAACGATAACTAAAGCTATAAAAGGGATTAAATTTAAAAAATCCACTATTCGGTCGATAAAAAGGTTTGTTTTTCCACCATAATAACCAGAAAAAGAGCCGATTAAAATGCCTATGATCAAATTAATCACAGAAAAGGTAAAAGCTAAAGCTAAAGAAGTTCTAGCTCCTTGACTAATTGCACTAAATAAGTCTTCTCCTCGATCCGTAGTTCCAAACCAAAAATACACATTTTGAGTTTTTTTATCGAAAAAACGTTCAAAAATTTTGAATTTAGATTTATATAAACCGTTAGAAGTTTTTTGAGAAGAAATAATGCTGTTATTTGTTTGCGCTTGATGGAATTCTGTTTCTGTCAATAATTGATCTTTTTGAGCAGATAAATATTATTTATATAAATAAGCATCTACTTTGACAGCTTTTTTGCCTTTTTCGCGAGAATCTTTGGTTTTTTTAACAATGTTTTTATCAAAAGTTTCAATATTGGTTATTTCTTCCTAATAAACTTGAATAGTTTTTGTTCCATCCAAAATGCCTAATTTTTCAATTAATGGTATTTTGGGCGGTAATTTTTCAAAAAAAATTCTGTTTTTAGATTGGATATCTTTCGGCATAGTGTCGATTAAACCGCCGAATAAACAAAACAAGAAAAGAAAGAAAAACATGGCTAAAGCAACTTTGGTGCTTTTTTTCTTAAATAATTGTTTTAAAGAAGCGCGATAATAACCTTTTTTAGATTCTTTATTTGTTTGGCTAACTTGTTTGCCAGATGAAGCATCAACAGAATTATTTTTAGCCCATTGGAACCCTTTTGGTTCTAACTTCATATTTTTCCACCGCCTAATTTAATTCTTGGATCGAATAATGTATAAGAAATATCAGCCAAAATAACAGCTAAAACGCTAATTAAATTATAAAAAACTAAAGAAGCCATAATTAACGGCTGATCGTTTTCTTGATAGGCTTCGATTAAAAGTCTATCACTACCATTAATAGAAAAAATTCTTTCAATGATAACACTACCAGTAATAATGCTGATTACTTAATAAAATAAAAACGGTGCAAAAGGGACTAAAGCGTTTTTCAAAGAATGCTTGTAAGTTGCTTCAGCAAAAGAAAGCCCTTTAGTTCTAGCTAATAAAAAATAATTTTGATTAACTTGTTCACTTAGTTCGGCTCTTACTTTTCTAATCCACTATTACCATGGTAGTTAAAGTAATGATGAAAATAGGTAAGAAATAAGACATTGCTCCAAAGATGAACCCTTTAGTCGACCATTCTGAAGGCGTTGCCACTTGATAAGGAAAAAAATGCCAACGATAAGCAAATAAATATTGTAATACAAAAGCGATAATTAAGGTAGGAAGAGTGATGAATATAATAGTAAATAAATTAATTCCGTGATCAATCCAAGTATCTTTTTTCATAACAGCCAATATCGCCAACATGACGCCTAAAGGAACCGAAATCAAAGTAGGAATTAAATTCATTTTCCAAGTTATAGGAATTTTTTCCTGAATAATTTCATTCACAGAACGATTCCTTTTGACAGAAAAACCAAAATCTCCTTTTAAAGCATTTTTAGCCCAAAGATAAAAGGATTCTAATAACGGTTTATCGCAACACTCTTTTTCACAAATAGATTTCCACGTTAAATCATCCATTTTGGGGGGTCTTATTGGTTTGACAACAGACATTTTAACCAATATAAAGCTTGAAAAAGTTACAATTAAAAAAGTAATGATCGCTAAGACAAATCTTTTTAATAAATATATTTTCATGCATTCCTTACCTTTTACAAGTCTTGATAATCAGAATCAGAAGTTAAAAATTCATAAGAACTATCGCCCCAACCCCATAAAACATTATAATTAGGCCATAAATTTTTTAAATTGTTACTTACATAAGCTCCTTTAGCTACGCTAATAGGAATCGCTGGAAGATTTTCTAAAAAAAATCTTTCTAGCGTTTGAACGATATTGATAATAGTTTCTTCTTTAGAAGGGGCATACTTGCCTGGATTCATTAAAGTTTTATTCCAATAATGCATAAATTCAGTAATAGTGCCTTTCCACATGTGTTTTCCATTTTCTTTTGTTAAACCTGGGATAGGAATATTATTAGTCGGTTTGCCTTCTTCTTGTTCTTCTTGACTAAAACCGTTTACAAAATCATTATACCAAACGGGTTTATCTTGTTCTAATTCTTGCGTCATTTTAGTTAAATCAATAGAAATCTTTTTTTCAGAAAGACTTTCTATTCCCATAGTTTCAAAACACCATTTTTTATTAGCTCCTAAAGAATTGAAATAATAACCAGTAATATCAGCCCCGAAAATAGGGCTAAATACCAATTCATAATCATACTTATCTGCCTGTAATTTACGTAAATAAGTTTCTCTTGTCATAGGACTTAGTTTAATATTTATTTTATCGCTACCGAAAGTGTTTTCAAAAACATTTTTCAAATAACGCGCTTTTTTTCAGTTTCTTCAATAGTGTTACTATATATAAATTCCATTTCTAATTTAGGATCTTTTTGGTTATTAACTTTCCATTTGTCATAAGCAAGATCAAAAAAAGTTTTTGCTTTCGCAGGATCAAAACCATAAGTATCCATTTTATCAGTTAATATTTTTTGGTTTTCTTTATGATTTGCGCTGGAATTATAAGGAACTTCGAATGGTTCATCGGGATAAACACAAGCTACATCGGGAACAAAAGAAAAGGAAGGATTACTTAAAATATCTACTTGATTGACAAAATCTTGTCTATCAATAGCATAAAATAAAGCTTTTCTAAAATCTAAATCTTTTAAAATAGATGCAGCTGCTGTTGTTTTAGTATTTTTAAATTCATCTTTTCTATCTAAAACATTAATAGATAAAGTTGTTTTAGAATCTACAGGGAATTCTTTATAAGTCGGATCTTTGCTATAACTAGGATAATAATTAGAATCAAGACTTAAAGTGTTTACTTTTCCGTCTTTAAACATAGAGTGTTTAATATCTTTTTGACCAACTATTGTCCAAGAAATTGCTTTATCATGATGTTTATTTTTGTTCCAATAGTTGTAATTTTTATTGAAAAAATATTTTTGATTTGGCGACCATTCTTTGATTACATAAGGCCCATAAGATTGAATTGGTTTTTTTGGCGTTCCATAAATATTATTTTTTCTTTCGGCTTTATTTTCAAAAGATTCTTCATAATATTTAGGAGGCACTAAAGTAATTAAATCCAAACCACCCATAGCGTTATATAAAGCTTTTTTAATATTGTAAGTTAAAGTGAATGAATAAGGATCATTTTCTACTTTTTTAAAACCAGTTACTTGGTTAAAATCAGTGATTTGCCCTTCATAGTATCCTTTAGCATCTTTTAAATCCATATAGTCGTTTTTAAAGACATTTTCTGAGCGAGCATTTTTTTGCTTAGGATCAATATATTGTTTAAGAGTGTATTCTACTGTGCTAGCGTCTATTGGTTCGCCGTTTTCAAAAGTTAAACCTTCTTTTAAAGTGAAAGTATAGGAATTTTCAAACACGTTTTTAGATCTTTCGGAATATTCGTTACCTTCTAGATTTCGTCCATTAGCATCTTTTAATTGAGCATGTTCTGGAAGTTTTTTGATTATTCCAGGAATAATTGTCGGTTTTAAAACTTTAGTAGAAATTTTGTTTTCATCTCCAGGAACATATTCGCCTGGTTTATGTTTTTCTTGTCTGTGTTTTGAAAAATCTCCCGGATATTTAGCATGTCCTTCTTTGATGGCTTTGTTCCAATCTACATCAGCAGTTACAAAAAAGGAAGATTTCAAATAACCTCCTAAATCTCTTACTGTGCCATCTAGAGAATTCATCATATTAATATGCGGAACATCTTGGCGAAGAATGTTTTTTCTGGTCTGATCTTCACTATAGTTCGCTTTTTTAGAATTTTTAGGTTCTAAATAAGCATGAAGAAGTATGTCTTCTTCTAATTGGTTTTGACCTTTGTTATCTAATTTTCTTTGTTCTTGTTCTTTTAGAGTGCCATATTCATAAGGTTCGAAGTGAGATTCGCCACCATAAGAATAGCGATACCAACCTTTAAAATCCCAATCATTATAAGTTGGTTTAGACATTTTGTCTAATTGTTTTTTCACTTCTTTAGTGTCCAACCCTTTAGAAACCACCATAGATAACAAACGTACACCTTTTTTGGCGTTAAAAACTAACATTCGACTGTTGGCATCTAATTTAACCGGATATAAATTGGTTTTTTCTTCAACAACGTCTAAACAAGGGTTAAAATTTTTATTAACTCTTTTATCTTCTACTTGTTTAGAAAAGTCTTTTGCTTTACTCCAGCGGTATTTATTGCCTAAAGATTCATAAAGTTTTTTATTACTCTCATCATCAACAATTTTTTTACCTTTTTGAACTTTTAAAGTTTTAACAACACTGCCATTGTCGTTATAAAAACTAACATCGACGATCTTACTAGGTTTGAGGTATAAATGCCAAAATAAAAAACTTGTTAATAAAAAAAACCGCAGCAGCTGAAGTGATTAAGACTGCTTTTTTACGCAAGTTAACCCAATTTTTAAATTTTCCCATATTTACTCTTTCCTTTTTTATCAACGCTTTGTTGATTTTGTTTATTAATTATCTTATTTCAATAAGATAATTAATTGTTTATAATTCATTTCTGTTTTTAACCTATCTTCATTTTGGAATTGATTTTTAATAATTTAATTTTTTAAATTATTAAAA
>NZ_AKIN01000043.1:0-18253 GCF_000309405.1 Vaccinium witches'-broom phytoplasma str. VAC | reverse complement strand
ATATAAATAGAAAAAAATTATTACTTAATGTATATTTCCCGCAACCAAAAAATAAATAATTTTAACTTTCTTTCGAACTTATCACCTACTCTATACTTAATTTTTTTTCTTATTCGTTATACTAACTGTGTTAATGTTTTTCATTTTATTTTTATGACTTTTTTGTATAAACGTCAAAAATAAAAGTTAATGACAGTTTTCGTTTCTTTTTGAAAATGATTTTTGCGATATATTGATTCATCAACCTTATTAGTTTTTATTATTATTTACATTATTATGGTGCAGAATATAATCTTTTATACACTGCTTTAATGATAATAGTAGGAATGATAATTGATTTTTTTGTTTTTATAGTGATGTCTTTACTTTGGGTCAATATTTTAGATCAATTAGATCGTTTCATAGAAAGAAAAATTGAGAAAAAAACATGAGTTTTTAATCATTAATTTATTATTTGTTATTTTTTATGAAATATTTTCAACTATCGTCTCGCTTGTGGTGGACATTATGCAATTAATTAGAATACATTATAAGGATAATTGATAATTATTAAATCAATCTCTTTATAGCGTCAAAAAATTATTTAAATAGAAAAAAGAAGATTTTTCGTTTTTGTCTTCTTTTTTCTATTTTTTTCGTATAAAATATAAATGGGGATGTTTTTGGTTTCGACATGGTTAATGAGTTTTATTTATCATATCTTGGTTACGCAAGTAAAAACGCTCTCGAGGTCATAAATAAATGGCAATACACAAGATAATTACGAAAGCGAATCCACAACTTATAACAGTTTAGGTTACGCTCCACAATTAACAAGATCAACTGCTTCTTGTTAATCTAAAAACGGTTTATAAATGTTTTCTTTAAAAAAGTTTTTTAAAGAACACTTTTGATTAATCATTTTTTATTCTTCTGTAAAACTGAGTTTATCTTTTAAACCGGTTTCATTATTTTCTTCAATATAATTATTTTTTTCTTTTTATAATCATATAAATTATTAAACTATTTCTTTTTTCAAGAAATAATTTCCATTTTATACAACTTTTGTTTGTTTTTGAAAAATAAAATAAATATGTAGAATGAATAAAACAAGTTAACTTTGCACAGGGGTTCGAATCCCCTCATCTCCACCAACAGAAATAATAAAGATCATTAAATTGATTTTCTGAAGTTTTTTTATAAATAATCCTCCTTCATGAACATTCGAAAACAAAAAAACATATTTTTTATCATAATAGAGATATATTGTGATAAAAAATATGTTTTTAAGTTAATATGATAAAAAATATTTCCTAATAACATTTGGGAAATATTTTTACATCTGATTAATTATAAAAAATTAACGAAATCTTGAGGTTTTAATTTAAAAGGTGTTTTTTTTTGGCCTTTTTCTCCTTTGGAAAATGGTTTTTCTTTTCCTACGGAAATTAAAATAAGAGGTAAATAATTGCTAGGTATATCAAAAAGTTTGTTTACTTGATCAAACTTGCAACCTCCGATAAAACCTCCGTTATAATCAAACTTTTGCAAAGTAGCCACAAAATTAAGACCTACAATGCCTCCTTCTAAAAATAATTCATTATGCAATTGGTTCTCTTGCATAGAAGAATAATTTTCTTTAATTTGTTTTAAAACGGATTCTTTTCTTTCCAGAGTGATTTCCTTATTTAACCATTTTTGTTGATAAATATATTCGCTATTTTTGGCTTTATTTAGATCTCCAAACAACAAAACCATAGCTGAACTAGTTTCCAATTGGGTTAAATTACCCTTTAGACAAGTTTTTAATTTATTTTTGTTTTCTTGACCTTCTATGACAAAAAAACGCCATGGTTGCAAGTCAAAAGAAGAAGGAGTGAAACGTATGTCTTGAAATATTTTATCCCAAGTTTCTTTATTGATTTTATGGCCTTTTTCAAACAATCTAACTGTTTTAATTTTCATTTTACTTTCCTTCGTTTTATGTTATCTTTTATAATTTTGGTCAATAAATAAAATTTTTATAAAAACATTTACATTGTATTTTAACAAATTTTATTTATCTTAAAAGAAAAAAGAAAGAAAAATTTTATACTAACAACAAAATTTTTTCCTATTAAAAATCTTCCACTAAACAATATTTTATACAATTTTTTTATAAAAAACAATACAAAATAGAAATGGTTTTTAAAAAAAAAACGCAATACGATGAACAAAAACAAAAATATAATCTTTTTTAAGATTATAATTCTTTTTTTACTTTTTTCTAGTTATTTAATTTATAAATTTATCCAAGACAGACAAATAAATATTTCAGAAGAAACGCAAACATCTTTAGAAAAACAAAATATTCAATTATCTAATGACTTAACTAAACACAAACAAGATATAAAAAATAAATATGATGAATGGATAAAGCAAAAAAAACGCTTTAACGCAACAATTATCCACTTTAAAAAAAGATAAAGAAAACTTAGAAAAACAAAATACACAATTAAAAAACAAGAAAGAAGAATTGATGTCTCTGCAAGTCGACTTGTATTCTCAAATAGAGACTTTAAAAATTGAAAGTTCTCAATTAAAAGACGAAAAAGTAACACTTTTGAAACAAAAATTAGATTTTCAAACTAGACATAATTTATTAGAATACGACCTTGCTAATTTAAAATTAGAAAAGAATGATTTAGAAGCTCAAAATAAACAATTAAATATTGACAAATAAATTTTAAACACTGAAAAAGCAACTTTAAAAACTGAAAAAATAAATTTAGAAAAACAAATGGCCGATTTAAATGCTGAAAAAGAAATTTTCATTTCGACAAAACAAGAGCTACAAAAACAAATAGAAAACTTAGAAAAACAAAAGACTGGTTTAAATGATGAAAAAAAAGGGTTAAATGATGAAAGGGCCGCATTAGAAAGTCGAAACACACAATTAAGCGCTGAAAAAGAAACTTTAATCGCTGAAAAAAACCAATTAGAAAGTCAAATAACAACATTAATAGCTGAAAAAGAATCTTTTACTTTGCAAAAACAAAGTTTGCAAAACCCAATTGAGTCCTTAGAGCGAGACAAAAACCAATTAAACAATGACAAAAGGGTTCTTACTTCTCAACAGGAAGAAAATAAAAATAAAATAGATGTTTTAGAGAAAGACAAAGACAAATTAATTAATGAAAGAACGGCTTTAACAGTTGAAAAAACTCAATCAGACAGCCTAATTGCCTCATTAATTGCTGACAAAGAGGCGTTAAATACACAAAAAAATAGTTTACAAGCTAAAATAGAAACTTTAGAAAAAGAAACAACTAAATTAAACAAAGAAATAACATATTTAAAACAAGCCAAAACAACATTAGAAAAACAAAATAAGATATTAACAGATGATTTGAGAAAAGAAAAACAGAAAAAAACTGCAGCGCCCAATAAAAACAAGAAACATCCAAAAAGTTAAAAAATTTGTTTAAATAATTATCACATTTAGAACAGTTTTTTTCACTAATTATAATTATAATCAGAATTAAAGGTAAAAAAGACCACTGTAAATGGAAAAATATTATATAATTTTCATATAAACTTTTTTCTATTGTTTATATGAAAATAATAAATTAAAAAAGTGAGCAACTCAAAATTATGTCTCATTTATTCAAAACTTTACCGAATAATTTTTTTCAAATTTTATCTTCTCCTAATAAAGATATTTATATTGATTGCCTTTTGTTGTTAGAAAATCTTGCCAATAAAGATAATAATAATTACATTGAAAAAGAATTCGCAATCAACACTTTAGAAAAGTATTTCAACGAGAAAAACAAACATTTAGTAACTGAAGAAAAAGAACCTATTGAAGAAATAGATAAAACAGCGATAAACAACCATCAAAAAGCTTCCAGAGTTATTTCTATCTTTAAAAAAAACGGTTGGTTGGGTGAAGAAAGAATTAATTATAATACGATTAATTTAAATTTTTTTGATTATAGTTTAGAAATGATTAATTTTTTTAAAAAAACTCTGAATAAAATTAAACCAGAATCAATCGGGAATATTTATAGTGTTTATTCTCTTTTGAAGTTTTTTTTAGTAGAAAAAAATTACGCTAATTTTCATGAAGCAGTTTCTAAAACACAAAACCTGCTAGTAAAATTAAAAATTTTAAAAGCTAATATTTATCGTTTTTATCATCAATTATTAAACACTGATTTTCAATTAAATGTAAAAGATATTTTAGAACAATTGTTGTTGAATTATAAAAAAAATTTTTTTGATTCGTCTTATTATTTGTTAAAAACAGCGGATAATTTTTTTAAATACAGAAGACAAATTAATTTATTTTTAGAAGAAATACAAGATAACTCGCTTTACATTGAATCTCTGGCGAAACAGATTCAATATATTTATGGTTGTTCAGAACAACAATCTTATTACATGGTTTTGGAACAAATCGAACAAATGAAAGAAAATTTTAAAACAGCTGATCAATTTATTGAAATTATAGACCAAAAAAACGAACAATATTTAAAAATAGCTTGCGATAGGATTTTGTTTTTCAACAATAAAAAAGAAAATTTACAAAATATTTTGAATTATGGTTTAAAAATGGTTCTTAATAACCAAATAGAATATCAAGAATTTTTCAATCTTTATCCAATGAAAAATTTAGATCAACAATCCTTTTATAAACCTCGAAGAGTGAAACAAGAAATAGGAATTTCTTCTTTAGACTATATTTCTGAAGAATCAGAAAATATTTTGACTCAAAAGAAAAAAACTTTTTTAAATAGAGATTTGTTTTATAATAAAAAAAATATTAATCTTTATGTAGAAGAAATGTTAAAACAAAAAAACCCTTTTAAAGGCTCAGAAATTATTTTAAATAATGATCGCGATATATCGCGTTTAATTCTTATTTTTATTTATTCTAAATCTTCAGCTAAAAAAAATATTTATCGTATTGAACCTTTGCACCAAAAAGTAACCTGCAATAATATCTCTTTTTCTGATTTTTTAATTTTTAAAAAAGAACAAGAATGATTTAAAGGTTAAAAATAATTTTTTAAGACTATATGTTAATGACGAATTCAGATGTTTTTTTTCTTGTTGTAGAATATAAATCATATAGGAAAAAAATATTTTTCAGTTATAATGGTTGTTGGAAAGAGCCATCTTTTTCCAAAAAATCATTAGAATAAATATTTTGAGGACCTTAAATGATGAAATTTTTTGGCATAAAATTCATTTATCATAAATTTTTCTTATTCTTTTTAATTTTTTTGCTGTTTTTAAATTTTACCCTAAGTTTTTGGTTCATTAGTTCCATGAGGGAAGAAAGCCAATATTTAAAGCAAAAATATGATAACATGAGGGAATAAAACCAATATTTAAAGCAAAAATATGAGAATTTTACCAAACAAATATTTAAAATTAAAATTGAACCACAGATTGAAAATTGTTATGATTTGTTGACAAAAAAAAATAGTTCAAAAAAACCATTTTTTTAACGACGGTAAAACCATTGATTTTATTGAAGAATTTAACGAAAACGAACAATTAAAACAAAAAACCTTTTTTCAAATAGACGGTAAAACCAGAAATTTTATAGAAATTTATGATATAAATTCTCATATAATAAAAAAAGATTTTTTTTAGAACAGACGGGCAAAGGATAGAAAAAATTATTGAATATAATAGACCGAAATTATTGAACACAGAAACCGTCTTTCAAGAAGATTGACAAACGGTTCAAAAAATAATTCAAAATACTTACAACACCGGAATTAAAACTAGCTAAGCAATATTTCGTATCATATTTAATCCTTGAAAACTCTCTGATTACGAATTAAAAAAACTAATTTAGTTTTTTTTAATTATTTTTAGCTTGTTTTAATTATGCCAAAAATTGCCAATATACCTCTTTTAGCTTATCTTTGAAACTTGTTTATCTCCTTTGGTAAAAATTTTTTTTATAAAAATAAATTAAAAGTGATACAATAAAAAAATAAAATTATTTTTTTATCTTGAAGAAAATAAACAATATAAATTTGAATTTTGAAATGTTTTGGAAAATAAACTTATTAAAATTCAATTCAAAAAGGAAACATAAATCATGAAATTTAGCCAATTCTCATATCAAAGACCCAATATAGAAGAAATTAAAAAAAATATTTTACCAGTAATCGAAAATTTCTCTGATTACTCTTTAGAAAAACAAATTAAAAGTTTAAAAGAAGTTAATAAAATAACAGATGAAATTAATTCTATGGCAACTTTAGCGAGCATACGTAATAGCGTGAATACAAAAGATCCTTTTTATCAAGAAGAACAAGCTTTTTGGGATCATAACGGTCCTCTTTTGTCCGAATGGCAATTCAATCTTTCTCAAAAAATGGTCCAAAGTAAACATTATGAAGGTTTAATCAAAGAATTTGGCGAATTATTGTTTCAAAAAACTTATTTATTTTTAAAAACTTTTGATGCTAAAATAATACCTTTTGTACAAAAAGAAAATGCTTTAACTACTGAATATGAAAAATTAATCGCTGATCCTTCGGTTAATTTTAGAGGAGAAAAATACAATTTAAGTCAAATGGCTACTTTTTTATCTGTTCCGTATAGGGATACTAGAAAAGAAGCCCAATTAGCTATTTCCGCTTTTTTTGAAAAAAACGAAAAAGAATATGATCGCATTTATGATGATTTAGTTCAAGCAAGAAATGAAATGTCTCGTCTTTTGGGTTATGAAAATTTCGTTCAATTAGGTTATGACCGTTTAGGGAGAGTAGATTATAATATTGATCAAGTAGCTTCTTACCGTAAAAACATTTTAAACAATGTTTTGCCTTTTTATCATAAAACCTTGACTAAAAAATCTCGTCGTATCGGAATCGATAAACTCCAAAGTTATGACGCTAAATTTAATTTTTTAAGCGGAAATCCTACGCCTAAAGGTGGGGTTGATTTTCAAGTTGAAAAAGCTAAAAAAATGTATTCTGAAATGTCTGAAGAAACAAACCACTTATTTAATTTATTAGTAGACAAAGAACTTTTAGAATTAGAAAGTAAACCAAATAAAGTAGGTGGAGGTTATTGCACTTACTTGCCTAAATTTCAATCTCCTTTTGTTTTTGCTAATTTCAACGGCACAAGCCATGATGTTGATGTTTTAACTCACGAAATGGGACATGCTTTTCAAGTATATCAAAGTCGCCATTTAATACCTGAATACCGTTTTCCTACTTTAGAAGCGGCAGAAATTCATTCTATGGGGATGGAATTTTTAGCTTGGCCTTGGATGCATCATTTTTTTAAAGAAGATTCAGAAAAATATAAATTTTCCCATTTATCAGAATCCCTTAACTTTTTGCTTTATGGTGCTTTAGTGGATCATTTTCAACATGAAGTTTATCAAAAACCTGAAATGACTCCGGAAGAAAGAAAAAAAGTGTGGCGTGAATTAGAACAAAAATATTTACCTTTGCAAAATTTTGAAGAGGATAAATTCTTGCAAAAAGGTGTTTATTGGTATCGTCAAGGCCATATTTTTTCTAGTCCTTTTTATTATATTGATTACACTTTGGCTCAAGTTGTTGCTTTAGAAATATGGGCTTTAAGTCAAGAAAATTATCCACAAACATGGCAATTATATTTATCTTTATGTCAAAAAGGCGGTTCAGAAAGTTTTGTAAATTTATTAAAACATTCTGGTTTAAACAATCCTTTTGAAAAGGATACTTTAAAAAAAATTGCTACAAAAGTGGATAAATATTTAGACCAAATTAATGATAGAAATTTTTAATTTTTTATCAAATATAACCAAAAATATTTTTTAAAGCCTTTTTGCGTTGTTATAACAAAAGACTTTTTCAGTTATGAACTTATTGTTGCGATAAAGAAAAAGTGTTTTTTTCTTTTATAAAAAAACTATTTTAAAGATAAAAAAATGACAAAATATAAATCAAAAAGATATTAAACTATGCCTTTTTTAAAGGTTAAAACAATATCTCAGTATTTTTGGGTTATCGCAAGAGAAAAGAAAGGAGATTATATTTTTCTTTTTTTCATGGGATGTCTGTAAAATGCTAATTTGTGTGTTATAATAATTAATATGTCATTCATTTAGACTTATTTTAGAGAACAAATTTAAAACATAATGATAGAGATATTAAAAGGAAATTAATATTAAGGAGAATAAAATATTATAAATGGTTAAGAGCAACGATTATAATGCTGATAGTATTCAGATTTTAGAAGGTTTAGAAGCTGTTCGAAAAAGACCCGGAATGTATATTGGTTCTACTTCAGAAAAAGGTTTAAACCATTTAGTTTGGGAAATTGTTGATAATTCCATCGATGAAGCGTTAACTGGTTATGCTGATGAGATTACCGTGGAAATAATGCCTGACAATGTTGTGCGTGTAACGGATAACGGTAGGGGCATTCCTGTCGGCATTCATCCTAAAACTCAAAAATCCGCTGTAGAAACTATTTTAACTACTTTACATGCTGGAGGAAAATTTGACAATTCTTCTTATAAAGTATCTGGCGGTTTACATGGCGTTGGGGCTTCTGTAGTTAATGCTTTATCCTCTTGGTTGACAGTAGAAATTCATTTTGACAATAAAATACATTATCAAAAATACGAAAGAGGGAATCCTATTACCCCTTTAGAAGTAACAGGTACTACTGAGAAAAGAGGAACTGTTATTACCTTTTTACCTGATGAAACGATCTTTGTAGATATGAAAAATTTTTCTTATCAATTGGATGTTTTCAAAAACAGACTTCAACAATTAGCTTTTCTCAATAAAGGGATTAAATTAAATATCATTGATACCAGAAAAGAACCAATTAAACAATTTAATTTTTATTATGAAGGCGGAATTAAAGAATATCTGAAATATTTAAATACAAATAAAAAAGGCTTAAACCAAGACTTTTATCAAGAAACTGAAGTAGAGAATATGGCTTTGGAAATTGCTTTCCAATATACGGACGTTTATACTTCTAATATTTATTCTTTCGTGAACAATATCCCTACCCACGAAGGGGGAACACACGAAGAAGGATTTAAAATGGCTTTGAATAGGATTTTATCTAATTACGCTAAAGATAAAAACTTGTTAAAAAAAGATATGAGTTTTATCGGCGAGGACACTTTAGAAGGGATAACAGCTATTATTTCTTTAAGACATCATGATCCTTTATTTGAAGGTCAAACTAAAGCTAAATTAGGAAATCATGAAGTAAGACAATTTGTTTCTAAACAATTTGGCGAAGCTTTAGAAAGATATTTATTAGAAAATCCGCAAGAAGCTAAAAATGTTATTGAAAAAATTTTATTAGCTGCCAAAGCGAGAATTGCAGCTAAAAAAGCTCGTGAAGTGACTAGAAGAAAATCACCTTTAGATTCTTTAGGTTTTGCTTCTAAATTAGCCGATTGTTATAGCAAAGATCCTTCTTCTTCTGAATTATATATTGTTGAGGGTGATTCTGCCGGAGGTTCAGCTAAACAAGGTAGAGATTCTAAATTTCAAGCTATTTTGCCTTTAAGAGGTAAAATCATTAATGTCGAAAAATCTCGTTTGGAAAAAATATTAAGCAATAATGAGATTGTTTCTTTGATCCAAGCTATTGGAGCGGGGATTGATAAAGAATTTAACATTAGTAAAGCGCGTTACCACCGCATTGTTATTATGACTGACGCCGATGTAGATGGAGCTCATATTAGAACTTTGCTTTTAACTTTCTTTTTCAGAAATTTAAGACCTTTAATTGAACAAGGTTATATTTATTTTGCTCAACCACCTTTATACAAAGTTCAACAAGGTAAAAAAATTAATTATTTTTATAATGAAGAAACTTTAAAAGGCTATTTAGCAACTAATAAAAATAAAATTTCTTTACAACGTTACAAAGGTTTAGGAGAAATGAACCCAGAACAACTTTGGGACACCACTATGAACCCTGAAACACGAACATTTTTAAAAGTATCTTTAGAAGACGCTTTAGAAGCAGACCGAATTTTTAATATGTTAATGGGAGAAGAAGTTTCTTTCAGAAAAACATTTATCAAAGACAATGCTATTTATGCAGATATAGATGTTTAATTTTATTTTTTAATAACAAAAATTAAAAAAAGGCGATTAAATGATGTTGGACAAAACTAAAAAAAATAACACTTTAAATAATGACACTTCACCCAAAGATTCGGATGATAATAATATTGGATTTATTAAAACAATTGACATTAGTCAAGAAATGCAAAAATCTTTTTTAAGTTATGCCATGAGTGTTATTGTTTCTAGAGCTTTACCGGAAGTAAGAGACGGTTTAAAACCTGTACAAAGACGAATTATCTATGGAATGAAAGAATTAGGCGTTTATAGCAACGAAAGTTATAAAAAAGCAGCTAGGGTTGTCGGAGATGTAATGGGGAAATATCACCCCCACGGTGATTCTAGTATTTATGAAGCTATGGTAAGAATGTCTCAAAATTTTAACTATCGTTATCCTTTAGTAGATGGTCACGGTAATTTCGGTTCTATTGATGGTGATTCAGCGGCTGCTATGCGTTATACAGAAGTTAGAATGTCTAAAATAACTATGGAATTGATTAAAGAAATTGATCAAAATACTATCGATTTTGTGGATAATTATGACGGTAGCGAGAAAGAACCCAAAGTTCTTCCTGCTAGATTTCCTAATCTTTTAGTCAACGGTTCGACCGGTATTGCTGTTGGTATGGCAACTAATATTCCTCCTCATAATTTAGGCGAAGTAATTGATGCTTTATTGGCTTATATCGATAATAAAGATATCGAAATTACTGCCTTAATGAAACACGTTAAAGGGCCTGATTTTCCTACTGGAGGAGAAATTTTAGGAGCAGAAAACCTAAAAGAAACTTACACAACTGGAAGAGGGAAAATTTTTATTCGTTCTAAAACTGAAATTATTAAAACTGATAAAAACAAACCTTCGGTAATTATTACAGAAATTCCTTATCAAATTAAAAAAAGTATTTTAATTCAACGTATCGCTTTTTTAGCGAAAGAAAAAATTATTGATGGAATCACTGATTTAAGAGATGAATCCAACCGAAAAGGCATTAGAATTGTTATTGATTTGAGAAGAGACGTCAATCCTAATGTTTTTTTAAATAACTTATATAAACACTCTCAACTACAAATTTCTTTTAATTTCAATATGATCGCTTTAGTCAATGGCGTTCCTCAATTGGTTGATTTAAAAACTATGTTATCTGAATTTTTCCATTTCAGAATTAACATTATCAACCGTCAAAAAAAATTTGAATTAGAAAAAGCTTCAGCTAAAAAACATTTCATTCAAGCTTATGTGATAGTTTTAAACGATATTGATAGAGCTGTTGAAATGATTAAAACTTCTAAAGATGTTAAAACAGCGCAAGAAAGATTAATGCAAGCTTATAATTTTGACGAAATCCAAAGTAAAGCTATTTTGGAAATGAGTTTGCAAAAAATAACTAATTTAGAAATTGAAAAAATTAAACAAGAAGAACGTAATTTAATCGCTAAAATAGCCGAATGTGAAAGCATTATCGCTTCTCAATCAAAAAAAGAACAACTTCTTAAAGAAGATTTAAAACAAATGAAGGTTTCTTTCAAAGATAAAAGACAAACCACGATTAATACTTCAGACGATCAAGATGTTTTAAATATTTCTAACGAAAATTTAATTGAAAAAGAACGTATTTTAATCACTATTACTAATAAAGGTTATATTAAGCGTTTAAACTTAGACACTTATAAAAAACAAAATAAAGGTGGTAGAGGCGTTAGCGGAATGACTATGAATGAAAATGATTTTGTGGAACATTTCGTTGTTACATCGACTCATGCTTATCAATTGTTTTTTACTAATAAAGGTAAAGTTTATCAACTTAAAGGATATCAAATTCCTTCTTTTGCCCGCCAATCTAAAGGTATTCCTTTAATTAATTTAATTCCGTTAGAAAAAGGCGAATTTTTAACAGCTGTTACTAGCGTGGATGATTTTAAAGAAATTAAAGATTATTTAGTGTTAGTAACTAAAAAAGGTTTAATCAAAAGAAATTCTATTAAAGAATACGAAAACATTAGAAATAACGGTAAAATAGCTTTTGTCTTAAAACCGCAAGATGAAGTGTTATTCGTGTTAAAAACGACTGGTAAACAGGATATTATTTTAGCTGCTTCTGACGGAAGAGCTATCCGTTTCAACGAAAGTTCCATTAGAAAAACAACTAGAATGGGTTCTGGTGTGATTGGAATGAGAATTGAAAACGATGATAATATCGTCGGTTCCGCAGTTGTTTTATCTTCTGATCAAGATATTTTAGTGGTAACTGAATTAGGTTATGGTAAAAAAACTAAAGTAGATGAATATAGAAAACAAAAAAGAGGCGGAAAAGGTGTTAAAACCTTGAAAACAACCGCTAAAAACGGTAATTTAGTTTCCTTACAAACTATTTCACCAAGCGAAGAATTAATTTTAATTTCTCACCTTGGTCAAGTGATTAGAATGTCCGCTAATAAAATTTCCACTACTAAATCTAAAGCTACTCAAGGCAATAGATTATTAAAATTACAAGAAGATCACAAATTAATTAACGCTGTAGTTGTGAAAAAAGACGAAAAAGATTTATAAATAAAACAAATATGAAAAAAATGCGTTTTATGAAGCGTTTTTGCAAAAGAGATTAATTTTATATGAGGAAGCAGAGATAATGAGGATGAAAAATAATGATAATATGACTAATAACCAGAAAATCATTTATTTTAAAAAAACTCTTTCTCAATTAAGAACTCAATGGGCGGGCGCTCTTTTGGGTAATATTATTTTATCTCAAAAGAACGCTAGTTCGCAAAAAAATATTGTTTTATTGGAAGGCGAAATAGGTTCTGGCAAGACTGTTTTTACTAAGGGTTTATTTAAACAATTAGGAGTTAAAGATAATATTAATAGCCCTACTTTTACTTTATTAAAAACTTATCCTGTCCCCGATAGACAACTTCATCACCTAGATTTTTACCGTTTTATCAACGATAACGAAGAAAGTCAAAAGATCTTTATCGCAGAAATGTTAGAATATGTTGATTTAGGGGATATTTTGTTAGTAGAAGCTCCTCAAAAAATAACGTCTTTATTCCCTTTTTGGTCTTTTGTGGTCCAAATTAAAGTATTGCCGCAAAATATCAGAAGCGTTTTAATAGAACAAAATATTTTGGACTTAAAATAAATTAATAAAAATTTAAAGAAAGATTTTTATTATGAATCATAATCAAATTAAAAAATACATTATTTTAGATACATCGACTGCTTTTCAATTGGTAACTTTAACTGATGATGAAAAAATCATTAGTATCCAAAAAAACACTAAATCAAGAACTTTTGTGGAAAATATGATTCCTTTAATAGATATAGTTCTTAAAGAAAGTAATAGTTCTTTACAACAATTAAACGGCATTATTGTAGGAGTTGGACCTGGTTCTTTTACTGGTACAAAAGTGGCTGTTTTAACCGCTAAAATGTTAGCGTCTGAATTAAGCATACCTTTATACCAAATAAGCAGTTTACTCCTTTTATCGAGTGGTTATTCCGATGTTTTATTAACTCCTAAAATTGTTATTAACGATAATTCTTTTTATAGTTTAAGTTTAACCAATAATAAAGTTATTTTACCTGAAAAGAATTATTCTCCTACTTTTTTAAAGGATTTTCCTAATCACTTGTTAATAACAGAAAAAACCTTTCGTTTGTCTCCGGTTCAAGTCTTTTTTTATATGCAAAAAGTGGTAGAACCGCATCATTTAGTTCCCAATTATTGTATTCCTTATTTAAATGAAACGACGAAAGAGAGGTCTAATGGATAAATATATGAATGATAAAAAGGTATTTTTATGAATATTTTATCCATTGAAACTAGTTGTGATGAAACTAGCGTGGCGGTCACACAAAACGGCAAAAAAGTTCTTTCTAACATAGTTTTTAGTCAAATTGATTTTCACAATCAATATGGAGGAGTAGTGCCTGAAATCGCTTCACGTAAACATATAGAAACAATTACTTTAATTTTAAAACAAGCTTTAGAAGAAGCTAAAACTACTCCCCAAGAAATAGATCTAGTAGCAGTCACGCAAGGGCCAGGTTTAATCGGTTCTTTATTGTTAGGAATAAATGCTGCTAATGCTTTCGCCTATATCCATCAAAAACCTTTAATAGGGGTTAATCATTTGATGGGACACCTTTATTCCGTTCAAATAGAAAACGAAATTAAATTCCCGGCTTTAGCGCTTTTAATTTCGGGAGGTCATACTGAATTAATTTATATAGAAGATCATTTTAAAATGAAACATATTGGAACTACTTTAGATGATGCTGTAGGGGAAGTTTATGATAAAGTCGCTAAAACTTTACAATTAGATTATCCTGGCGGACCAATAATTGAAAAATTATCTTTACAAGGGAAAGATATTTTTAATTATCCTCGCCCTTATTTAAAGAATAAAAACTTAAATTTTAGTTTTTCTGGTTTAAAAAGTAAAATCATTAATTCTATCGATCATCAAAAAATGTCTTTACAATATAAAAGCGATATTGCGGCTTCTTTTCAAGCTAGTATCGCAGAGGTATTAGTCGAAAAAACCCAAAGAACGATGAAAAGGTATCCCGTAAATCAACTCCTTATAGTAGGCGGAGTGGCTGCCAATCAGTTTTTAATCAATAGCTTTAAAAAAGCTTTTCCTCTAACGGAAATATTAACTCCTAGTTTAAAATATTGTACGGATCAGGCAGCTATGATTGGTATCGCAGCTTATTATCAAAACAAATTTAGCCAACCAGCTGAAAAAAAATATAATCTCAACGTTAATACTAATTTAAAAGTTGTCTAATGTGGTTATATTGCCAAAAGCGGTTTTAGAAGTTTTTTGGAGAATTTTAATTTAAAAATTTATAATATAATCGAGGTATTAGTAATGTTTCAAGAATCGAATTTTATTAAAACTATTATGCAAAAAGATTTAGACGAAAAAAAATATAAAGAAATAATTACTCGATTTCCGCCTGAACCGAATGGTTTTCTTCATTTAGGACACGCAAGAGCTATTATTATTAATTTTGAATTGGCTAAATTTTTTCAAGGAAAGACTTATTTAAGGTATGATGACACTAACCCTTCTAAAGAAAATCAAATTTATGTGGACGCTATTTTAGAAGATATTAAATGGTTGGGTTATGAGCCGGACCAAATTTTTTATGCTTCTGATTATTTTGATATTATCGAAGAAAAAGCTATTTTATTAATTAAAAAAGGCAAAGCTTTTGTAGATGATTTGACTATGGAGCAATTGAAAGAATATAGAGGTGAATTGAAACAACCTGGCAAAAATTCTCCTTATCGCGACCGCACTGTTGAGGAAAATTTATATTTGTTTCAACAAATGAAACAAGGAGTTTTTAAAGATGGCGAAAAAGTTTTAAGAGCTAAAATTGATATGGCTAGTCCTAACATGAACCTTCGTGATCCTGTTTTATATCGTATTTTAGATGCTTATACTCTTAAAAAGAAATTTTATCATATTTTCCCTGCTTATGATTTTGCTCATCCTTTAGAGGATGCTATTGAAGGGATAACTCATTCCTTATGTTCTTTAGAATTTGAAGATCATCGCCCTTTATATGATTGGATCATTAAAGAAACAGAAATGAAAAACACACCTAAACAAATAGAATTCGGGCGCCTAAACATTACTCAAACTTTTTTAAGCAAAAGAAATTTAAAATTTTTAGTAGATTCGCAATTAGTGCAAGGTTGGGGCGATCCAAGAATGCCGACCTTAAAAGGGGTTAAAAAAAGAGGTTATACGCCGGAAGCTATTAAAACATTTATTTTAGAAATAGGTCTTTCCAAAAATAATACTCATATCGATAAAAATATGCTAGATTCTTGTTTAAGGGATGATCTGCAAAAAAAAGCCAAAAAAGCGATGGCCGTGGTAGAACCTTTAAAAGTAACTATTACTAATTATCCTGATAATCAAATAGAATATAACGAAATACTTTTTCATGAAGATTTAAGTTTCGGTTCCAGAAAAATGGCTTTTTCTAAACACATTTATATAGAAAAAAATGATTTTCAATTAACTAAATTAAACAAAAAATCTAAAAAATTATTTTTAAACGGAGAAGTGAGGTTATTGCATTTTTATTTCGTTAAAGCTTATGATGTTATTAGAGATGAAAAAGGTGAAATTATTGAAGTTTTAGCAACATATGATCCTCAAACTAAAAGTGGCAGCGGCTTTAACGCAAGAAAACCGAACGGAACTATTCATTTTGTAGAGAAGTCAACCGCTAAAAAAGCTCTTTTTAATTTTTATAAACCACTTTTCAATAGTGAAAACCCTAACCCTTTAAATTTAAGTGCGGATTTTAATCATCATTCTTGGTTGAAAAAAGAAGTTTTAATAGAAGGTTCTTTAAACTTAGAACAAAACCATGAACCAATTCAATTTGTGAGACAAGGTTATTTTAATATAGACCATCAACCTGATAATTTAGCTAATTTTAACGAAATAATTCCTTTGAAAAAAATTTATAAATGAGAAAAACTTGATATCAAATGTTTTAGATTATTCACAGGTTAATTGATTTGATTCACTATTTAGTTATTAAAAAAAACCATCATTAGATGGTTTTTTTAATATATTGGTTCAACAAAAGGAACAAAAAAGACTATCAATACAAGATAGCCTCCATTAATCCATAAATTATTTTTCGGATAATTTTTTCATTGTATTAACAAAAAACGCTATAAAAGCCCAAATAAATACTAAAAATAAAGAGAAACCTAAAAGCATTTCGTATTTTTTGTTGATTTTTCTTTCTATAATTTCGTCCAATATAATTAAAATACCAGAAATATAAATACTATAAGGAGCGATGAAAAAAGCACTAACTAATAAGTAACCTAAAATAAAAAGAGGGTGAAAATATTTTTCAATCATTTGGCTACAAGTCATACCATAGGGTTGAAATATTATTATAGAAAGCATCATCATGCCTGTGAATAAAACAGTAATTAAAGCGTAGTTCCAAAAGACAAAACTTGCTTTATGAAAAATACCTTCGTTAGCTGTTCTTTTTTTAGAATGACAACGTTGATAATAAAGCAACATAGTTATGCTATAGACGAATAAAATGATAACAAAGAAAATGGCAGCAACTAATAACACTAAGTTATTTAAATCTGGGTTTTTGAAAAGATTTAGCAATAATCCTATAAATAACCCCAAATTTACCACTAAATATTGAGCAGTAAAAAAACTTATTGAAGGGATAAGAATTAAAACTAATAAACTTACTACAGCGGACAATAACAAACCAGACATGATAAAGGTTAATTTATCTTTAGTAAAAACGTATGTAGGACCCGTTGTTTTAATTTTAGCAGGAGAATTGTTCTTTGCAGCTTCTTTTTCAACTTTGCTATTTTCTATGGAAGTATGAAATTCTTTAAAAACATTTTTCATTGGTGGTATTTGTTTTAATAAACGAACTGATAAAACTGAAAAAACGAATAAAGCGATAAAAATAAAACTTTTACCTATAACGCTTTTTATCGAAGCAGTGTGATAATTAACCTTTTTTTTGCTAATAGCTTCGGCTAAAATATCTTCTTTTTGTTCAGCTTTAGACAAGATCGATCTCATTGTGAACATGTGTAATGTGCCTCTTTTTTTATTTTTAAATTTTTCTTTCTTATAATTTATAAATATTTTTCTATGAAAAATTAAAATATATTATTTTATTTTCATGATTATTTTACAATAAAAATGAATTAAAGTCAATAAAAAAGCATTAATTTGGTTAAAAAATATTTATTTTTATGGAGAAAAAAGAATTAATAAAAGTGATAAAACAGAGAATAAAAACAAAAGAAATAAAGCAAAAAAAGTGTTCGTTTTTTTATCGATATTCTTGTTTAAAATAAAATATAAAAGCGTTAAAGAACCTGCTGTATATGATGAAAAAGGTAATATTGTTAATAAACTCATGATAAAATAATAAATCCAAAATTTAGGTTTTTTGTAAAAATGTTGCAGCCTTTTTTTATAATACCTATTTGAGCAAAATTTCATATGGGCAAGCCCCAGCAAAATAGTTCCGAATGAAAACAACTAATTTTTCTAAAACAAATACCTTTTAGAAAAAATTATTTATTAATTTACTATATGATAACATAAAAAAAATATTT
>NZ_AKIN01000044.1:0-20295 GCF_000309405.1 Vaccinium witches'-broom phytoplasma str. VAC | reverse complement strand
ATTTTTTATAGTAAAAAAAGGGGGGGATTGTGAAAATGCCTAAAACTATAGTTCGCGAAGAAGAAAATATCGATGACGCTTTACGTAGATTTAAAAGAGATGTTTCTAAATCTGGTAACCTTGCGCAAGCTCGTAAAAAAGAGTATTATGTTAAGCCAAGTGTAGAGAGAAAAAATCGTAAAAAAATCTTAAAAAACAAAAAACATTAAATTATTTTTAATAAAATAAGCTACCTATCCAAAAAGGTGCTTTTTTTTATTTAAAATATAATTTTTAGTATAAAAAATATTACATAAATTACATAAAAGGAAATTAAAAATTAATATGATTATTAAAATACATAATCAAACCGACATCAATATTAAACCTTTTACTAACACTTTATTCAAAATATTTAGTTCTTTTGAAACAAAAAAAAACTACATATTGTCTTTATAGATAATATTAAAATGCAAGAAATGAATTTGTATTATCGCCAAAAAGATTATCCTACTGATGTTTTGACTTTTGCCAATGATGCCAATGACGATTCTTTAGGGGATATTATCATTTCTTTACCCAAAGCTTTTGAACAGGCGGATAAATTAAACCACAGTCATCAAAGAGAAATCAGTTTTTTAGCTGTGCACGGATATTTACATTTAAAAGGTTATGAAGACGAAACAGAAGAAGGATTGTTGGAAATGATCGAAATACAAAATAAAATTTTAAAAGAGCATAATTTAGATATATAGTTGTTTAAATATAATAATATCAATTTTGAAGGGGGGAATTAGTGTTTAAATCAGGTTTTATTACTATGATAGGCAATACTAATGTAGGCAAATCTACATTATTAAATTCTTTGTTAAAACAAAAAATTTCTATTACCAGTTCTAAATCGCAAACTACTCGTAATAAAATTATAGGCATCATTAATGATCCTCATTATCAATTAATTTTTGTAGACACTCCGGGAATACATAAAGAAAAATATTTATTAAATAACAATATGAATTCTGTAGCAATGCAAAGTATTAAAGACGTGGATATTGTTTTATTCGTAGTTGATCGCGAATGTACATCCAAAGAAGAAAAAATTCTACAAACTATTCAACAACATAATAAAAAAGTGATTTTATTAATTAATAAAATAGATGAAATTAAGCAAAAAATTTTAATCGATAAAATTATTTTTAGTTATTTAGAAAAATTTCCTTTCGAACATATTGTTCCTCTATCTGCTATAACACAAAAAAACGTAGATATTTTGCAAGACAAAATTTTATCTTTAACAGAAGAAGGTCCTCTTTATTTCGATAAAACCATGGTTACTAACGTGAAAGAAAAAGAAATGATTTCAGAATTAGTCAGAGAAAAAATACTTTATCACGTGCACGAAGAAGTTCCTCATGCATGCGCTGTCGCAGTAGAAGATATGCGCCAGATGGAAGAATATCCTTCAATGTTGGAAATTTCGGTTTTAATTTTAGTAGAAAAACCTAGCCAAAAGAAAATTTTAATCGGTGCTAAAGGTGAAAAAATAAAAAGAATCGGTACAGAAGCTAGAAAAGATATCAACAGTACTTTAAACAAAAGAATTCATCTGAACATCTGGATTAAAGTGGAAAAAAATTGGCGCAATAGAATGAATTTATTAAAACAATTAGGATATATGCATTAAATACGATAATAATAAATATATTATTTATGACAAACATAGCAAAGGATAAAAACATGTTATCTTTAAAAGAAATAATTATTTTTGCTAAACAAAATGGTTTTGTTTTTTCAGGTAGCGAAATTTATGGCGGTTTATCGAATAGTTTTGATTACGGCCCCTTAGGAACTTTATTAAAACAAAACATTAAACAAGCTTGGAAAAAGAAATTTTTTCAAGACAGAAATGATAATGTTTTATTGGATAGTTCTATTATAATGAATTCCCAAATTTGGGAAGCCTCCGGACATTTAAAAATGTTTATCGATCCTTTAACCGAAAACAAAGACACTAATAAACGTTATAGAGCTGATAAATTAATTCAAAGCCACGATCCTTCTTTTGATGTCAGTGCCTTAACTTTTGAAGAAATGACGCAATATTTAATTGAGAATGAAGTTTTAGAAACCAAAAATTGGGCCCCTGTTAAAAAATTCAATATGTTGTTTCAAACCCATCAAGGTGTTGTTATAGAAGAAAATAAGCCTTTATATTTAAGACCAGAAACTTGTCAAGGAATTTTTGTTAATTTTAAAAATATTTTAAATTCTACTAGGAAAAAATTACCTTTTGGAGTGGGTCAAATCGGCAAATCTTTCCGTAATGAAATTACACCAGGTAATTTTATTTTTAGAACTTGTGAATTTGAACAAATGGAATTAGAATTCTTTTGCCAACCCAAAACAGATCAAAAATGGTTTGCTTATTGGAAAGAATATTCTTATAATTTCTTATTAGAATTAGGGATTAAAGAAGAAAATTTAGAACTAAAAGATCATAAAGAAACTGAATTAAGCCATTATTCTAACGCTACTTCTGATATTTTATTCCGTTTCCCTTGGGGTTTTGATGAATTATGGGGAATAGCATCAAGAACTGATTTTGATTTGAAAAATCATCAAAAATATTCTAAAAAAGATTTACAATATTTTGATGAAAATACCAAAGAAAAATACTTCCCTTTTGTTATTGAACCTTCTTTAGGGGTCGAAAGGTTATTTTTAGCTCTTTTAGCTGACAGTTTAGAAATAGAGCAACTAAAAGAGGCAGCTTCACGAACAGTGTTAAAAATTCATCCTTTTTTAGCGCCTTATAAAATAGCTATTTTACCTTTGATGAAAAAAATTCATCGTCATAAAGCAGAAGAATTACAAAAAAAATTATCTAATTATTTTGAATTAATTTATGATGAAAACCAAAGTATTGGTAAAAGATATAGAAGACAAGATTCTATAGGAACTCCTTTTTGTTGTACGGTAGATGATCAAACTTTAGAAGATAATACGGCAACAATTAGAGATAGAGACACTATGAACCAACATAGAATGCCTATTGAAAAAATCCGCGATTATATAGAAAATAAATTATTGTTTTAAGAATTGTAAAGTGGTGAAAAAAGTGATTTTATGGATAAAATAAAGGAATCTTTCATTGTACAAATCAATGAAAAAATACCCATTTATGAATTAATTCTTAAATCAGGTGTGGTCTTAAAAAAACAAGGAAAAAACTTTATGGGTTTATGTCCTTTTCATCAAGAAAAAACACCTTCTTTTTCCGTTTCTAAAGAAAAAAATATTGCCTTTTGCATGTCTTGTAGTAAAGGCGGTAAACCAGTTACTTATTGGCGTCAATTGAAAAATATTTCTACTGAAAAAGCGGTAGAAGAATTATGCGAACAATTTAATATTGATTTGCCAAAAAAAAAGAAAAATAATAAAGATGTTTTATACGATGTATTAAATTCTGCGCAACAATATTTTCATGATTCACTTTTATACATTATCGACAACATTAAAGATCACCCTTTAGAACGTTATTTATTTCAAGAAAGAAAACTGACTTTAGAATTGATTAAAGAATTTGGTTTAGGTTATGCTTACGATGATTTTAACTCTCTTAAAGATTATTTATTAGAGAAAGGTTTCTCTGCTAAAACTTTATTGAAATTAGGTTTAATTAAACAAAGATCTAACAATGAAGAAGAATATTATAATTTTTTCGTAGACCGTTTGATGTTCCCTTTGACTGATGAAAAAGGTAATATTGTTGGTTTTTCAGGACGTTTGACTAAAGAAAAAGAAAAATATCCGAAATATTTATTTAATTCAGAAAACACTTTATTTAAAAAAAGTAATCTTTTATATCGTTTATACCAACATCAAGAAGACATTCGAGCTAAGAACGAAATTATTCTAACTGAAGGTGTTTTTGATGTCATAGCTTTTTACAAAAAAGGGATTAAAAACGTAGTAGCCACTTTAGGAACTAGTTTTACGGAACAACACGCTAAATTACTTCAATCCAGAAGTCAAAATTGTTTAATTATTTATGATAGCGATAATGCAGGCAAAGAAGCGGCTCTGAAAATATCTACTTTACTCATTAAACGTAATTTTAAAATTAAAATAGTGACTTTGCCTGATAATCTAGATCCAGACCAATACATTTTACAAAAAAACACAATCAATCTTTCTTCTTTAAAAGAAAAAGCGAAAGATTTTGTCTTTTATAATGTAGAAGAATGGAAAGAACAGAACCAAAGCGATGATGAAATAGAGTCTAAAACCGTTGCCTTATTGAAGTATTACGATCTAGAAACTAAAAGATATTACGCGAAAGAATTGTATAAAACATATCAAATTTCCTTAAATTTAGCTAAACAAAATTACGATAAAGAAAACAACTTATTCAACGATAAAAAAGGTTATCAACTCTTAAGTCAAATCGCCAACAGTTCAGATAAATTAATTCATATTAAAAAAATGAACAAAAAACAATATAACGAAACTGACAAACATATCATTATTGAAATTTTGTTAAGTGATAAGTTTTTACCATTAATTTACGAAAAAAGCGTTATTATTTTTTTAAATAATTCGGTGTTGATTGATATTGTTGCCAAAATCAAAGAATATTATGAAAAATATTTGCCTGAAGAAAACATTCACATCAATCGACATGTGGATTTAGACAGATTTGCCGTTCTTTATGAAGAATTTTTTCAAGAAAGAAAAGCAAAATTCGATTTTGATCTTTTCAAAGAAGAAATTGAAAATAGTTTTTTATTTAAACAGAAACAAAACCTACCACATTTAGAAGATGTGAAAAAACTTTTATCGAAGAAAACACAATTAGATGATTTTGCCAACATAGAAGAAGAAATCGCTTCTTTAGAAAAAGACTTAACTCAAATGATAAACAACGAAGAAGATATCCGCCAGATAGAAGAAAAAGGGCAAAAATTAATCCAAAAAAAGTTAGAACTTCACAAAGTAAGAGAAAAGTTAGCTAAATTATAAAAACCAATTAAAAGAGACTAAAATCAAAGTCATCTTATCATTATCGTAATAAAATTGTATAAAATAAAATTAATGGGTGAAAAATATGAATTTAAGACAAACGATAAAACAGACATGTAAAAAACATAATTCCAAACTAGCCAAAGATACGACTATAAGCTCTATTAATGTTGCGTTGAAAAAAAAGTTAAGATGGGTTAACAGTTTTAATAAAAATATGGTTCCTTTTAACGAAGAAATTATCAAATTTTTAATCACTCAAGATAAAAAAATTAAAAAAGAAAATATTAAAAAACTAAAAGAACAAAAATTGAAAAAAAATAATTTATCTTTTGAAGATGATGAAAGTAAAGAAGATTACCAAGAAGAATTGAATTTAGAAAAAATTTCTAATTCAATTAAAGTTGACGATCCTGTCAGAATGTATTTGAAAGAAATCGGTCAAATACCTTTATTAACGCATGAAGAAGAAAGAGAAAATTCGAAAATGGTTTATGAAGGAATTAGAGCGCGTAAACAAATGATTAAATACAAAAAAAAAGAAATAACTCTAACTTCAGAACAAATTCAAAAAAACCATGAATTAATCAAAAAAGGTTTATTAGGTAAAAGCAAATTAGTAGAAGCGAATTATCGTTTAGTAGTTTCTATCGCTAAACGTTATATTGGGAGAAAAATATTATTCTTAGATTTAATTCAAGAAGGTAATATGGGTTTAATGAGAGCGGTAGACAAGTTCGATTATAGAAAAGGTTTTAAATTTTCTACTTACGCCACTTGGTGGATTAGACAAGCGATCACCAGAGCAGTAGCCGACCAAGCAAGAACAATTAGAATTCCGGTTCATATTATCGAAACAATGAATAAAATTTCTCGTTGTAGAGGCAAGTTAACGCAAGATTTATCCAGAAAAGTAGACAATCACGAAATAGCTAAAGAAATGAATATTAAAACTAAACAAATCACTGATATTCAGATGATTGAAAAAGAAACTATTTCTTTAGAAACTTCAGTCCGAGAAGAAGATGATTCTTCTTTAGGCGATTTCATTAGTGACGCTAATGCTGTGTCTCCCCACGAATACATGTTGCAGGAAACTTTAAAAAATACTTTAGATGAAACTTTAGAAGAGGCTTTAACCGTAAGAGAACAACAAGTTTTAAAAATGAGATACGGGTTGTTAGATGATCGTATTTACATTTTAGAAGAAGTCGGCGCTATTTTTGGTGTTACCCGCGAAAGAATACGTCAAATCGAAGCGAAAGCTTTAAGGCGCTTAAGATCGCCTTCAAGACAAAATAAATTGAAAATGTTATACAAAAATATTAACAAAAAATGATGAAAAGAATTGATTTTATCGCTTCTTTGCTTCAAGGTTATCATAAGGTTGCAGATATTGGAACAGACCATGGTTTAGTGTTAAAAAAAGCTTTTGAACAAGGTTACATTCAAAAAGCGATTGCTTCTGATATCAATCCTCAACCGTTAGAAAAAGCACGGGCAAATTTAGAAAATTATCCTGTGGAATTTTATTTAAGCGACGGATTTGAAAATATCCCTTCCTCTTTTGATTTGGCTTTAATTGCTGGTATGGGCCCTTATACTATTATCCATATTTTAGAAAAAACTTCTCATATCGGAAAACCTTTCATCTTAGGTTGTCAAGGAAAAATCCATCTTTTAGTCGAATGGTTAAAAAGAAACCATTATAAAATTCAAAACCATTATATTGTTCACGATAAATTTAATTATATGTTTTTAAAAGTCATCCGAAATAAATGAAATTTAATAAAAAATGAAGATTTTTTTATTTTGGATGGTAAAAAACCATTATTTCAAGTATAATAATAGTTGTTTAAAAGGTTTGGTTTGAGTAGCTCAGCAGGATAGAGCAACGGCCTTCTAAGCCGTGGGTCAGGGGTTCGAATCCCTTCTCAAACGCCATTGTAAAAAAAAGACGAATTAAGAAAAAAATTTGTAAAAAAAAATTAAATAAATATTTTATTATCAAATAAAGCATTTTGGTAAGAAAGTGTTTTATTTGATAATAAAAAAAAGGAGATGAAAAAAATGGCTGTTCCCTTTAGAAGAACTAGTAAGACTGCAAAAAGAAAAAGACGCACACATTATAAATTAAACAAACCGACTTTAGTAGTATGTCCGGAAACTAATAATTTTACTTTACCCCATCGTGTTACTCTTAATAGTGGTTATTACAAAGGAAAATTAATTTTGTCAAAGAAAAAAAAAGATAATTAACAATATCCTATTTTCCCAAAAAGATATTAATTATCTTTTTTATTTATAAAATTATTTTATGGGAAAATATTTAACAAATTAAAGGAAAATAAATAAATGAAAAAAATGACTTCTTCTGAAATTAGAAAAATGTGGTTAAATTTTTTTGCAGAAAAGGGCCATTACCAAGAAAAATCAGCTTCTTTAGTGCCGCAATCTGATCCTACTTTATTGTGGGTTAATGCCGGGGTAACTCCTTTGAAAAAATATTTTGACGGTTCAGAGAAAGTTCGTTTTCAAAACATTGTTAATGTCCAAAAATGCTTAAGAACTAATGATATCGAAAATATCGGTAAAACTTCTCGCCATAACACTTTTTTTGAAATGTTAGGTAATTTCTCTATCGGTGGTTATTTCAAAAAAGAAGCGATTGATTTAGCTTATGAATTGTTATTATCCGAACGTTTTTTCGCTTTGCCAAAAGAAAAATTATATATTACTTATTTCCATCAAGACTTAGATACATATCATTTTTGGTTAAAAAAAGGGATAGATGAAAATCATTTAATTTCTTCGAAAACTAATTATTGGGAAATCGGCGAAGGTCCTTGTGGTCCTTGTACGGAAATCTTTTTTGATCGCGGACCTGAATATGATCTAAGAGGTCCTGAATTAATTAAAAACGATATTGAAAACGATCGTTTTATTGAAATTTGGAATATTGTTTTTTCCCAATACAATTCTGTTCCTGAAACAAAACGTGAGAATTATAAAGAATTACCGCAAAAAAATATAGATACTGGAGCAGGATTAGAACGTTTCGCTTGTATTTTTCAAGATAAAAAAACTAATTTTGAAACAGATTTATTCTATCCTATTATTGTCAAAATGGAAGACATAAGCGGTTTTAAATATCAAGAGGACGAAGAAACCTTTAGAATTATCTCAGACCACGCGAAAACATTAGTTTTTGGTCTTGGAGATGGTGTTGTTTTAGCCAACGACGGAAGAGGTTATGTTCTCAAAAGACTTTTAAGAAAAGCTTTTCAAAAAGGTAAAAAAATAGGGTTAAATCAACCTTTCTTATATCGATTAGTGCCGACTGTGGCTGATATGATGCAAGAGTTTTATCCTGATTTAAAAGATAAAGAAACAGTTATTGCTCAAATGATCAAAAAAGAAGAAGAAAAATTTTTGCACACTTTAAAAGAGGGCGAAGTCAAAATTTTAGAATTGACTGAAGATAATAAAATATCTAATGAAAATGTTTTCAAACTTTATGATACTTATGGTTTGCCTAAAGAGGTTGTTTTAGAATTCTCTGAACAAAGAAATATTGAAGTAGATTCAGATCAATTTGATTTTTTCTTACAAAAACAGAAGAAATTATCTCAAAAAAACCAAAATAAAGATTTTAAAAACGGGATGAAAGAACAAAATACGGATTATTTAAACTTTACTGCTCCAAGCGAATTTGTGGGTTATGAAGTTTTAGAGGTCAAAACAAAAGTTCTTAAAGTGTTTAAAGAAGGTATTGTTTTAGAAAAAACTCCTTTTTATCCTCGCATGGGCGGTCAATCTTGCGATGAAGGAACTATTAACAACGTGCCCGTTACTAAAGCGACAAAATTGCCGAATGGTCAGATAATACATCAAATCGCTAATGTCTTTCACGAAGGACAAGAGGTAGTAGCTATTGTAGATCCAGAGAATAGACGCAAAACTTCTTTAAATCATACAGCAACTCACCTTTTAAATGATTCTTTAAGAAAGGTTTTTGGAAAACATATTAAACAACAAGGCTCCTCTTTGAACAATAAGGTTTTAAGGTATGATTTTAACCATTATAAACTCTTGTCTTCTGATGATTTGATGCAATTAGAAAAACAAGTTAATGACTGGATTTTTCAAAAATACCCCGTTATAATAGAAGTGATGCCTTTTGTAGAGGCGCAGAAAAAAGATGCTAATTTTTTAGCAGATAAAGATTATTCTAATACAGTAAGAGTAGTTAAAATCCACGATTTTTCTCTTCAATTATGTGGCGGAACGCACGCGAAAAACACTATGGAACTAAAAAGATTCGCCATTTTATCGTACAGTTCTATTGGTTCTGGTATTTACAGAATTGAAGCCACTTCAGAGGATAACAACGTTAAAAACGCTATAGAACAGAAAATTAGTCCTTTTAACAAAGAAGAACAACAAATTTTGCATAAAATAGAGCAAGCTCAAAAAGTAGTTAATGCAGAAATTATTCCTAAAATTATGATCAATTATAATAGTTATGAAGATATTCAAAACTATAAATCTTACGTTCAAGCTTTAAAACAACAACAGATCGCTATCCAAAAAGAAGTGGTCAAAAAACAAACTGAGCTAATTTTGCGAAAAGCGGATCAATTTATTACTGATAAAATTGAAAAACAAATGTTAATTATGATTCACGATGAAACCAATATAGAACCCAATATTTTAAAAACTTTATTAGAACATTTATTTAACAAATTACAAAATGATTTTTTAATTTTATGCCAAAAACAAAACGATAGTTTTGTTTTATTAGCAAAAAGTAAAACCGTTCATGCGGGACAATTTGTCAACAGCATTAACAAAATCATTAACGGCAAAGGCGGCGGAAATAAAACTTTTGCTCGTTCTTTCAGTTCAGATATAACGAAAATAAACGAATTAGAAAAGGGATGGAAGGCTTGTTTGTGAACAATAACAATTCTTTTTTAGGTTTAGATTTAGGTGAAAAAACATTAGGAATTGCTCTTTCTGAATCTGGTATTATCGCGAATAATTTAAAAACTATTAATTTTACTCAACATAAATATGAAGAATTAATAACGCCTTTAAAAGAAATGATAGAACAATTTAATATTAAAACGATTATTTTAGGAAATCCTAAACATATGAATAATGATGTCGGCATTAAAGCAACAATAAGTATGGAATTTCAAGAGAAACTACAAAATAATTTTCCTTTAGTGGAAGTTATTTTGTGGGACGAACGTTTATCGACCGTACAAGCTTTTCAAGCTATAAATAGCAGCAAAAGTCCTAAAGTTTCCAAACACAAACAAAAGAAACATAAAAAATTAAAAGATGAAATAGCGGCGATGATTATTTTACAAAATTTTTTAAATTTCCGTTTTAACCAATTATTGGAAAAACAGCAATTAGAATAAAAAGCCGAAGAAGAAAAATAATAAAAATATAAAGTTTTTTATTATCAAATAAAAAAAGGTTAATTTATTTAAATATGCCAAGTATGAAAAACGAACTAAAAGAAAAATCTTTAAAAGAAATTAAAACATATGCTATTTTGAATAAAATCCCTATTATACATGATGAAACCAAATTATTTTTAGAAAAAATGATAACTGAGAATGATTTTAGGGATATTTTAGAAATAGGAACAGCAATTGGCTATAGCGCTTTATCTATGAGTAATAAGAAAAATAATATTCAAACCATTGAAAGGGAATATCCCAACGTCCAATTGGCGAAGGATTTTTTAAAAAATATTTCTCATGAAATTGAATTTATTTGGTCAGAAGCTTTTTTTTATCAACCGCAAAAAAAATATGATTTTATTTTTATCGATGCTTCTAAGGTTCAATATGAAAAGTTATTTAAGAAATACCAATTTTTTTTAAAGGATAATGGCGTTATTGTATGTGATAATTTGAATTTTCATAATTTAGATGTCAACACTATTTCTAGAAGTGCGAAAAGAATTATCACTAAATTAAACAGTTTTAAAACTTTTTTAACAGAAAATAGGGAATTTAAAACTGTTTTTAAAGATATTGGCGATGGATTAAGTATTTCTTGGAAAAAAAATTTTTCACCTCAAATAATTTAATTTTTAAATTAAAATTATTATCAATTAAAGGAAATCAAATGAATAAAAAAAGTTATACTTTAACTCAATCAGGAGTTGATAAATTAAATGAAGAATTAAATCACCTTAAAAACGTTAAAAGAAACGAAAACTTATTAGCTTTAAAAGAAGCGAGAGAACAAGGTGATTTAAGTGAAAATGCTGATTATAGTGCAGCTAGAAACGAACAAGCTGTCATAGAAACCAGAATTTTAGAAATTCAAAATATTTTAAAAAATGTTAATATTATTAGTGCTTCTGTTAAAAACAAAGACATCAATATCGGGAATAAAGTGAATTTAAGATTTTTAGAAACTATGGAAGAAAAAAACCTACATTTAGTAGGAATTTTAGAAGCAGACCCTTTTGTTGATAAAATTTCTATTGAATCTCCTATTGGTCAAAGTATTAAAGGTTGTAAAATAGGCGATCAAGTAGTGATTAAAACCGAAACTGGCAAAAACTTTACAGTAGAAATTCTAAAAATAGAATAGATAAAATGAAAAAAGCGAATAAATATTTGCCTGAATTTTATTATGATTCTTTTTTAGATATCCCTTATGAATATTTGATGAAAAAAGGCATTAAAGCGTTGTTTTTTGATTTAGACAACACTTTATTAGAAAACAACCAAAAAGCTTTAAGTGAAGAAAATAAACAATTTTTACAACAAATTCAATCCTTATTTAAAATAGTGGTTATTTCGAATGCTTCTAAAAAAAGATTGGAAACTGTTTTAAAAAGCGATTTTGATTATATTCCACTTAATTTTTTTCATAAAAAACCTTCTTCATGGGGTTTTTTAAAAGCTTTGGAAAAATTTAACGTTTCAGCAGAAGAAACAGTTATGATTGGTGATCAATTAAGAACGGATATTTTAGGAGCTAATAAAATGAAGATTACTTCTATTTTATTAAAACCAATTAATAGAAACAACGAATCATTAATTTCTCGTTTAAGCCGTTATTTCATTGAAAGGCCTTACATCAAAAAAATCAAAAAAAATAATCCGAAAATTTATCAACAAAAATTTAAAAATTTTGTTTAATTAGAAAAATGATTGTGGTTTATGTTAATAGAAAATATTTTAAAAAAAATAAATGAAAAATTTAAAAATGATGCTCCTAGATTGAACCATATTTTAGGAGTTTATAGGAAAGCTATGGAATTGTCTCGTTTTCATAAAGTAGACATCTTGCAAGCGCAAATAGCTGCTTTATTTCATGATTATACTAAAAACGATTCTTTAGAATTCCATGTCTCCGTTTTAGATAAACAAATCATTAATAAATATAAACAAGCTACTTTCATGTATCACGCTTTTAGTGCTCCTGTAGTGTTAGAAAAAGAGTTTAAAATTAGTGATAAAAAAATTTTAAACGCTATTAGAAAGCATGTTTGGGGCCATAAGACGATGAATAAGCTGGATAAAATTATTTTATTAAGTGATAAATTAGAAAATAGTCGTGATTTTCAGCAAGTTAATTATTTTAGAAAATTGGCTTTTGAAGATTTAGATCAAGCGGTTTATCAACTTTTAAAATTTAATTTTGCATATTATAAATCTAAAGGTTTTAAAAATTCTGAAGAACAATTGGCTATTTTGGCTTCTTTAGAAAAGAAATTGAAAAAATAATGGTGTTGAATAATGTTACAAATTATTTCAGGAAAATACAAAGGTTTTAGATTAGTTTTAGTTCCTTCAGAAAAAACCAAAAGTACTTCTCATTTAGTTCGAAAAGCTTTATTTGATACAATTGGGGCAGAAATAGAAGGTCAAACGGTGCTAGATTTATTCTCTGGTTCAGGAGTTTATGGTTTTGAAGCCTTAAGTAGAAAAGCTAAAGCTATCTATATGGTCGATAATTTATTGGCTGCTTATAAAGCAATTAAAAAAAACTGCCAAAAATTGCAACTAAAGAGTGATGAAGTTCATATTTTTTATGGCGATGCTTTTAGAATGTTGAAAAAATTTATCAAAGAAGAGTTAATCTTTGATTTCATCATTTTAGATCCTCCGTATTTTTCTGATTATTTTGAACCTTTATTAAAAGTTTTAAGTCCCTTAACTAATCAAAATAGTTTAGTGATTTGCGAAACCAATCACAAGATGAATTTGCCGTCAAAAATAAACGATTTTCATTTAATTAAAAGTAAAAAATACGGTAGCCAGAAGTTAAATTATTACCGCAAAGTTTTTTTGCTTTATCATAAAAATTTATTTATGTTTTAAATTATAATAAAATTGAATGATTTTATTTTATAAATTTATTGTATAAAAAGGAGAATTATATCTTATGAATTGGATCGGAACCTGTTTGTTTTTATTAGGATTAATTTTAGGAATTGTTATAGGAGCTTTTTTCATGTTCCGTTGGTTCAAAAAATATTTAGAAAAAAATCCTCCTATTACGGAAAGACAAATTAAAGAAATGTTTAAACAAATGGGAAGAACCCCAGGAGAGAAACAAATTAAACAAATCATGTCTTCTTTCAAAAAAAAATAAAAGGAGGTTTTATTTAATGAACCACAGTTATTTAGTTTGTTTTGCAATCATTTTCATCGCGGCGGGAGTTCTTTTTTTCATGAACTTTCTTTACGAAAGAAAAGTTAAAATGAAAATGAAAAAATATTTACTGAATTGTTCAAATATAGAAAAAGAAGTCTTAAAAAGTTTTTTACAAAATAAAAATAAAGAATTTCCGTTAACTAAAAATTCTTCTATTACTTTGAATTTAGTGAAATTAAATATTTTAAGAAAAATAAAAGACGATAATACAAACCCTCTACATTCTTTTTACGCTATTAATATAGAAATCTTTAATTTAGTGAACAAAGATAAAACTTTAAGAGAGATATATTTATTCACCGATCATCACCTTTAAAAGAGGGAATATAATTTTTTTATCGTTGAAAAATTACAAAAGAATGGAACAACAAAATGAGTCAATTAAAATTAATCGCTTATCATGAAGAAAGATTAAACGATATAGGAATCGTTAAAAACGGTTTGAAAACTAAATTAGATTCAGCTTTAACTAATGCTAACGATAATTACAGTGATCCAAGAGAATTATTGAGTTTATCTTTATTAGTATGTTTTTATAAAACTACTCAAAAATATCTTGCTTTGGAAAAACCGCATTTATCAGACATTAAAATAAAAGTGTTGACTATCACTTCTAAAGACGAACAAGGTTTTTATTTCAAATTAGAATTGATTATGGGCATTAAAAAAGCCTCTGTACAAGAAACAGCTGAAATCATGGATACAGTTCATACTAAATGTCCTGTTTCTAGAATGTTAAATGATTATCCTCATTTAATTTTAAGTGCTGTTTTATACGAAGACATCACTTAAAAAAATTTGCAAAATTAAAAATAAATTGACCTAAATTTCATAAGATTTTTTAGGTTTTTAAAACATGTTTTAATATAAGATAAAAAAATTATATCATTTGAAAAATTGATTATTGTTTGTAAAAGAAAGATGGATTTTAATATGGAGAATTTAAACAATAAAAAAGAAAGAAAAATAGTTAAAGTTGGTAGTCCGATACAAGCAGTTATTAATACCTTAAATAAAGCTAAAGAAATATATTACGATAAAGGTATCGATTTAGAAGTAGTCAAAACTAGTTGGACTGAAGAAAATATAGATATTTTAAAAAATAAAAAAATTGATGGTTTGATTTACACTAATATTCACGTTTTTAAAGCGACTAATGATTTTTTAATTAAAAACAAACAAGAACCTTTTGTTTTTATTCAACCTTTTTATCATTCTAAATACGGTTTATACGCTAATAAAAAAAGTAAAAAACAATTATTAAGTTTAGAAGAAGTTAAAAAACATAAAAATTTAAAAGTCTTATTAGCTGTGGCTTTTTCTTTCATTGAACCTTGTGATACTTCCCGTTCTCTTTTAGTGTTGAGAAATAACGGATTAATCAATATTCCTGAAGAAGTTTTAAAAGAAAAAAGATTAAATATTAATTTTTCTGATATCACCAATCCTTATAATTTAGAATTTACTAAAACTTCTCAAATTCCTTTTAAATTTGCTGAAAATCCTGATGAATATGATTTAATGGCTAATTGGCCTGCTTTTATGAATAGCAATCCTGATTTTATCAGAATCGGCTCTAATATCACAGGCGAAAATGAACCAACTAACGAAATAGTAGAATCATACGCTATTGGTTTGATTTCTAGACAAGATAACCAAAATAGCGAAGAGATCAATATACTAAAACAAATTCTACAAGATCCCGAAGTTAAAGCTTTTCATGTGAATCAAACTCATAACGGAATGAAAAATTATGTTATGATTGAAAAACCTGAAGAATTAAAAGATAGACTAATTAAAAATTGGTTATAAACTATATAACCATCAAGAAAAATAATAAATAAAAAGATTAAAAGGATACGATTATGATGAATAACTTAGCTGGCAATCACAACGATAATAAGCCTAAAAAAACTATTAAAATAGCTACTAATTTTCCTTCTTCTTTAAATACTTTACAAAGTACTAAACATTTGATTGAAGATGGCTACATTTTAGAAGTTATTTCTGAAGCAGAATTAAAAGAAAAATATCAAATTACTTGCAATGATGCCCTTAAAGAAGGTATTGTAGATGTGAGCATTTCTAATAATTACCACACTATGAATTCTTATAACGATTTTGCAGCAACTGATGAAGAAACTAAATTAACGATGGTGCAACCGTTTTTTCACCCTCGTTACGGTCTATACGTTCATAAAAAAAACCCTTTAAAACTTCAATCAGTAGAAGATGTTAAAAAACATAAAAACTTAAGATTATTATTTGCTCCTTTTAATGATTTATTCGCAGCACCCTGTGATTTTTCACGTTCTCTTTTGTTGTTAAATAATTTAAAATTAGTTAAAATTGATGAAGAAGTGATCAAAGCTAAAGGTTATAATTTGAATTTAGACGATATAGAAAATATTTATGATTTGAATTTTGTTAAAACTAATAATTTATTTAAAGTAGTGGAATTATTCACCGATCCTACTAAATACGATTTATCTATCAACTGTCCTGGTTTTATGAGAAAAAACCCTGATTTCAAAAGAATAGGTACTGTAAGCCCTGAAGAACAAGAAAATAATATCGTTTTCTCTTCTTACGCTATTATTTTAGCTTCTAGAAAAAACAACCAAGATGATGAAAAAGTCCAAGCGGTTAAAAGATTTTTAAAACACGAACAAGTGCAAAAAACTATGTTTGAAGCTGGTGGGCCAGGCAAAGATTACGTTATGGTGCAAAACCCTGATAAATTAAAAGCAGACATATTGGCTAATTTCGAAAAATAATTATCCATAACTATTTGGTACAAAAAAATAAAAAAAATGACATCATCGCGGGTGATATTTTTTTTGAAAAAAGGAGTTTAATAACCACTTATGAAAGATAATTATTTTCGTTCCTATTTTCCTATTTTTAAAAACAATCCTAAATTAGTTTATTTTGATTCCGCTTCTACTTCTTTAAAACCACAAACAGTGATAGATGCTATGTCAGATTTTTATAATGATAATGGTATGAATTTTAGATCTTTCGGCGCTTTATCTGTGCAAAACAATCTTTTAATGGGCGAAACAAGAGAAAAAACGGCTCAATTCATCAACGCAAAACCTGAAGAAGTTATCTTTACCAAAGGGACGACTGAATCTTTAAATATGTTAGCACAAATTCTTTCGCAAAACATCCAACCAGGAGACGAAATTATTACTTCAGAATTAGAACATAATTCATCAGTTTTACCTTGGGTTAAAGTGGCAGAAGATAAACAAGCTAAATTAGTTTTCATTCCTTTGAGTGACCAAAACAAAATCACTGTTGAGAACTTTAAAAACGTTTTAACTGATAAAACTAAAATAGTAGTTTTAACTCATATGTCTAATGTTTTAGGTTATGAAACTCCTATTAAAGAAATCGCTAAAATTGCTCATCAAAAAGAAGTGTTAGTGATTTTAGATGCTGCTCAATCTGTAGCTCATCAACGTTTAGATATGAAAGATTTAGATGTTGATTTTATGGCTTTTTCAGCTCATAAAATGTATGGACCTTTTGGTGTAGGCGTCCTTTACGGTAAAAAAGTACATTTAGAAAAAATGAAACCTTCTTGTTTGGGTGGCGGCACTGTTCAAGAAGTCTTTAAAGATCGTTATATTTTAAGAGATACTCCTTATAAATTTGAATCAGGAACCCCTAATATAGGTTCAATTATAGCTTTTAAAAAAAGTTTAGAATTTATCGAATCTATTGGAATAGACAAGATTCATCAACATAATAAAAAAATAGTTGCTAAAATTAAAGAAGAATTTAAAAAAATCCCACAAATTAGGGTTTTGAACGAAGGGGCTGATAATTTAGTACTTTTTGTTTTTGACAAAATTCATGCTCATGATGTGGAAAATTCTTTAGCTAAACATAATATCTATCTTAGAACAGGTCTGCATTGTGCTAATTTAGTTTCTAAAAAATTAAACCAAATAAGCACTATTAGAGTGTCTGTTGGGTTGCACAACACCGAAGAAGATATAGCTTTTTTAATTACTCATTTAAAAAAAATAAAAGATTTTTTCTTTTAATTTAAAAATCAAAGGAATTAACCAATGTGTGTAATGAACGAATTACAAAAAAAATTAATGATTCAACATTCTAGTTATCCCCAAAATCATGGTTTAGTTCAAGATGATAGTTATTTACATATTCGTTATCAAAATAACTCTTGTGGCGATGCTATAGATTTACAAATCAAAATAGTAGATGGTGTTATCGTTGATATTAAACACGATACTCAAGCTTGCGCAGTATGTTGCGCATCAGCTAGTTTAATGTCAGTACATTTGAAAAAGAAAACTATTTCCGAAACACTCAATAAAGTGAATCATTTTTTAGGAATGGTGAAAGATAAAAACTACGATGAAACGCAAATAGATTCTGACTTGAAAGTGTTTAACTTATTGAAACAACCTTCCAGTAGAGTTTTATGCATCAGCCTCCCTTGGGAAGCTATACAAAAAAATATCGAAAAAAACCATTCTTCCTTAAAATAATATACTAAAAAAGCCTTTTTAATTTTTAAAAAGGCTTTTTTAGTATATAGGAATTAATTTATTATAGTAACGATTTATTCGGTTAATTGGTAATCGATAATTTGGCCATCAGAAGAAACTGTTTTTAATAAAACATCCGTTAGAGGGTCGTATTCATAATCGATGGTTATTCCGTTGGACAAAACTTCTTTGATTAAATAGTCTTTTATAGGATCGAACTCTTTAATATGACCATCAGGAAAGATAATTTTAACCAATTTATTCGTTTCTGGGTCATAACCGAAAATAGTTTTTTTAACGTTTTCATCTAAAGTAATTTCTCTTATGATAAGGTCTTTTTCTGCATCCATTTCGATGATAGTTTTATCCGGCAAACAAATTTTAATTAATTTATGACTATCAGGATCAAAATCTAGTATTGATTGTAAAACATTTCCATCTGGGAAAGTATGTTTCAATAAAAAACCCTTTTCTGGATCATATTCTTTAATAGATTTATCAGGTAAAAACTCTTTGATAAGAATGTTATTGTCAATATTATATTCTTTGATTGTTCCGTCTGATAAAATTTCTTTTTGTAAATGGTTTTTATACAAACTAAACTCTTTAACTTCACCATTCGGGTAAATAATTTTTTTTATTCTTTTAGTGTTAATATCATATTCTGTAATAATTTTATCTTCTGAAGAAACTTCTTTCACACTATTATCTTCGTATATTCTGATGTTTCCATTCGGCAATATTTCTTTATTTAAAATATTACGGTATTCTTTAACAACGCCTTTGGGTGTGATTTCTTTTAATAAATGTCCATTAATAACGTCATATTCTCTTGTCCATCCTGTAGGTAAAATAACCTCCATTATATCCCCTTTTAATTTTTTAATAGTTTTATCAGGGGAAATTTCTTGTTGAAACTGATTATCTTTCGTGTTAAATTCGGTTATGGTTCCATCAGAAAGTAAAATTTTTTCTATTTTACCGGTCTTAAGGTCATATTGGACAGTTTTGAAATCGTTAACCATAATCTTGAATAAAGATTGCGTTTCTGGATCATATTCGTAATAAATTTTAACTTTATTGGGTAAAATTTCTTTAATAACTTGTTGTTTATCGTTATATTTTTTAATATAGCCGTTAGAGAATTTTTCTTGAACTAAATGACCTGTGATAGGGTCATATTCTTTAACATTTCCTTCGGTGAAAATGGTTTTACTTAAATAATTGCCTGTGATAGGATCGTATTCATTTATTTCGCTATCAATATCCATATTTTTATTAGAATCTTTAGTATTGCAATAATATTCCTTTATATTATCATTATATGCTGATAAAGAATTGTCTATATATGGTTGATGAAGTTTATAAAAGACAATTAAAAACGCAATAACAAACAATAATAATAAAATAGGGATTAAAAAAAATTTAGTCAAAGCATAACTATTATTGTTATTATATTGTGGCGGTTGCAAATATTTCCTCTTCTTTGTAAAATTTTAATCATTTGAAATTATTGGGTTCATCTTTGTTAAAATAAGAATTGAGAAAGTCAAAAAAATAAAAAATATCATTAAATACACTTTTATTATACAATAAAAAAACTATTCTCGTTCTGATATCCATCAATAATTTAATAGTCCAACAGGACAAGAAAATTGTTTCTTGCTTTCTAATGATCAATATTTCATTGGGATGTGTTTTTATCATTTTTATTTTCTTTTCGGTCTTGTTTATTTTTATGCGATTGAATATGAAAAAATTTTTTTCACAAACTTGCAAGAGATTGTGAAAAATACCCATTTTACAATATAGAACAAAACAAAAACATCTCGGACTATACTAGAAATAAGGTTAAAAAATAAAAATGCCAAAATCATAAAAACATAAGATAAACATTTTAAGTAATCTTCATTAGGAAAAATCCAATCCAATATTGAATATAAGCGATTATTATAGTTATTAATCCGAATATTGTCGCATAACCGGAGAAATCAAGTATAGAGTAGGTGATAAGTTCGAAAGAAAGTTAAAATTATTTATTTTTTGGTTGCGGAAAATATACATTAAG
>NZ_AKIN01000045.1:0-3319 GCF_000309405.1 Vaccinium witches'-broom phytoplasma str. VAC | reverse complement strand
TCTAATTGAGGGTTTTTATTAGTAATGATTTCTTTTTGTTCGATGCTAATTTGGATGTTAAGTGAACCGATGCCCTTATCATTTAATCTTATTTGTGGGCGTTTAGTATCATCGTAATCATTGTTATCCACTTTTAAACCGACATTTAAATATTTTTCGGGATTAATAAAAGTTTGTTGTGTATCATATTTAGTTGATATTTTCAAATATAAAGGAACATTAATATCCATTCCGTTGGAGTTTAGTGTCGCTTCGTGTTCGATCGTAATTAAGTGATTATATTTTTGTTCGTTTAAGTTTGGAATAGGAATTGGTAAAAGGGTTTTATCTTCATTATTGCCACCTGTTCGTTCAATAGTGAAAAAAGGAAGATTGTTCATTAATTGAATTTTTTCTTTTCTTTGTTTAGAAAAGTAATTAGTTAAAGCGAAAATGGATGCGGTAGTGAAAAAGATAGCGATAATAATTGTGATAATAGTTAATATTTTATTTTTGTTTTTTATGTTTTTATTCATATTATTTAGTTCCTCCTGGGATGAGAGATTTAATCAATTCAAGAGAATTATTAATTCCTGTTGTTAACCAGGGAATTTTATTATCGTAGTAAATAATAATGACTTGTAAAATAAAATGTAAAATGATCGTTATGTAAGCTATTTTTTTTAATAAATTGCGTTTTTTTATTGGGATAATAGTTATATTTTCTTGTTTGGGGTTAGTCATTGTTTTTATTTCTTGGTTTTGGTTTGTTTCGTGAGTATTGGGTTTTGTTTTTTTCTTAATGATTTTATTCATATTTAATTTCTCCTTTGTTGGTTGATATTGGTTTATTCTAATGTTAAATCTTTAACTTTATTTTTAATGGTTTGAGAAAGTTTGAAAGAGACAACGGTTTTCGCAAAGATTTTGAGTTTTTTGTCTGTTTGGGGGTTTCTACCAGTGTAGGCTTTACGAGTTTTTAAAATGAATTTACCTATTTTAGAAGATAAAATTACTTCTTCGTTGGAAGTAATGGATTCTATTAGGGTATGTTCGAATGAATGGTAAAATTCTTCTGTTTTTGAAATTGAGGTTTTATTAGCCTCAGCTATTTTTTTAATTAATTCTTTTTTAGTCATTTTTAAGTTTCTCCTTTTTGTTTGGTTTATTATTTTTTTTAGTTTTAGATTTTAATTTGCTGCGGCCTTTGAAGTAAGTACCACGGTATATTTCAGTCATGGCGTCGCTCATATGATTTTTTATTCTCCTTTTATTTTGGTTTTCTTTTGAAAAGTTAAGATGTTCAACATCGATGTTTTTTTATTTTAAAATGGTAAATTATCAGTTTGAGATTTATTATCTAAAAAGATGACTTTATGGACGATCACTTTTGTATTTGTTTTCTTTTGACCTTCGTTATTGGTATATTTTTGGATGGATAATGTTCCTTCGAGATAAATTTTCGATCCTTTATGTAAGTATTTATGAAAATTTTCAGCTTGGGTTCTAAAAACTACACAAGGAATATATTGAACTTTGTCTTTGGTTTGGTTAACAGCTAATTGAAAATCTATTTTTGGAATTTGTTCGTTATTACTGTTAATGTATTGTTTTTCGAGGTCATGTGTAATTCGACCGATTAATTGAACGTTGTTTAACATAATGATATGCTCCTTTTTGAAGTTTTTCTAATTGGTTAAATTTTTGATTTTGACGAATTCTAAAACTAATTTAATTTTCTATTTTTTGGAATTTTACGTTTCGTTTATATCAAAAATTAATCTTTGAAACAGTTTAAAGACTTGTTGAGGTCAAAAATTTAAATTGATTTTTTAATAATTGGTAATAATGATTTCATGATTATTGTTTTTATTTGTCAAATTATAGGTAGTACTAGATTTGATACTTTGGAAGTAATAATTTTTAAATAATGCTCTAATTTCGGGAGTATCATAATTGGTGTATAACCATTTAACTCCTCTTTTATCGGCTTTTTCGAGACAGTTGAATAATTTCACTTGTTCAGTAAAACCAAAAACTCCTTTGTAAAAAGATGATATAGTGATGTTTTTGCCGTTGTAATAAGGTGGATCAATAAATACAAAATCATCTTTCTTGGCGTTGGCAATTATTTTTTGATAATCAGTACACAATAAGAGATGTTTGTTTTTTTGAAAATGTTTTTGTAAGGAGAATAAATCATTTAAATTTAATAGGCTAGTTTTATATTTAGACTTATAACCAAAAGTTGTATATAAGGATGCATTATCTTTGTATCTTAAAATGCCACGAAAACAATATTTACTTAAAATAAAGAAAAGTGCTGCTTTGGTTAATCTTTTTTTATTTTTAGTTAATAAATGATTATATTGCTTTAATAAGGTTTTAAAAGCTTCTTTTTGTTGTTTTTGTTGTGATTTGGGATATTGATAAATAAAGTTTTCAACAGCTAATGCTTTATTATAAAAATCTGGGAGATTGTATAAAACGCTTTTCCATATTTGGATGAGTTGTGTGTCATTATCGTTTAAAACGGCTTTTTTAGGCATTAAGGATAAATATAAGGCGCCAGTTCCTAAAAAGGGTTCGTAATAAGTTTTAAATTTTTTAGGAATTAAAGGTAAAAGATGTGGTAATAATTTCTTTTTGCAACCAACCCAATTAATGAATTTTTGCATTTTTGTATTCCTTAATCCATAAATAAAATAAAAAGACAATATCCGATATAAGACTGATAAATGTATTAGCTTTAACGCCTAATTGAAAATTAAAAGATAAAGTCATAATATTAGTGATAATAAAACCAATATAGGTGAAACTTAAGATAGTTAAAATAATTTTAGGATTCAACTTCATTTATATTTCCTTTCTTAATAAAAAAAGACCTTATTCGGGTCTTTTTATTTTTTTAATTTATTGATGGCGATGTTTTTAAGAGTTTCTACTTGTCTTAAGGTTAAATTTAGTATTTGTGCTATTTCGTGATTAGAATAACTAGGTTGATAATCTTCGTTAATATTTCCTAAAGGAACTCCAAAATTTAATTTAATGACATTAAACTCCTTTTTGCTTAATTTAGTTTTTAGTTTCTTTAATAAGAGTTCATGATTTACTTGTTTTAACCATAATTGGTGAGGGTTAAGGTTTTGATAATGCCATGTATGTTTTTCTTCTTGAAAAGAAGGGTTATTGGTTTTATGAATCTTTTGAGGAACGGAAGGTGAATGACTTTTTCTTATTAATTCTCTGATTTCTGATTTGATAGTTGGTGTCGCATAAGCGATAAAGTCATAACCTAAATCTACATAATTATCTAAAGCCTTGATTAATCCTAAAACCC
>NZ_AKIN01000046.1:0-7412 GCF_000309405.1 Vaccinium witches'-broom phytoplasma str. VAC | reverse complement strand
ATTATAAAATTAAATATTTTTATAAAAAGTAATGTTTTTATCCAATTTGAAATTATTTATATATTCATAATTTTGCGATTCTGTAAAACCATAAGCATATAAAATAAAAAACATATATAAATCATTAGATTCTTTTTTTATATCAAAATCTAAGATTATTTTAAAAACATTTTCTTCCAATTCTGATTCCAACAAATTATTATCTAATCCTTGTTTAAATACAGATTTATATATTTCAATATGGTTGTTATTTTTTAATTTATAATTAAATAATCCTTCTTCTGAAACATTATCTATTATTATTCTTTCTAAAAAACCTATAAAATTATAACGATCATATATAGGATTATCTAAATCACTAGCATTACTATATAAACATATTTTAGCATTATTTGTATTAACAAATTGTTTTACATTTATATTAAATTTAATTAAAAAACCATTGTATTTTTCTTTTAAATTTTTCAAATCATAAACCCCTAATTTTTTACTAAGGTTTATTTTTGTTTCAAATAAAAATTTAATGATATTCTTTTCATGAAAAGAATTATTAATTTGAATTATTTGTTGTTTAGGTAAATTTTCAAAAGGTATTTCTATGTTATTATCGTTAAAATTAGAATTATTTTGTAATTCATTGTTTTCCATCGCCATAACGGAATTATTACTAATAATTAAAAAAAATCCTAAACTAATAAATAAAACGATTTTAAAAAATAATAAATTTGTTTTTAATTTAAACATTATATGAAATCTCCTTTGATATTGATAATAACAATAAAATATATTTTAAATTATTTAAGGTCTTCTAGGATTGTTTTGTTGATTTTGATCGTTTTGTTGCGGCATGGCGTTATGGACAATAATTTGTTGAGCAGCGATACGACTACTTAATTCAACATTTTGCCTCACAAGATTATTAATAACTTCCTCAGAAGAGTTATTATTTCTAGCATTAAAAATTTGTTGAACTATTCCAGCTTGTTGAAAATTTAAATTTTGTAAAATACGAACTTGATTTTGAAAATTAGTATGATCCATTATCATGTCCGTTATTTTGAGATATATGACCATTATTCATTGCCATAACATAATAATTATTAGTTATAAATAAAATTCCTAATAAAACAAATAAACAAAAACTTATTATTTTAAATTGATTTTGTAATTTAATCATTAATTAAACCTCCTTTTATTTTTTATTCCCAACCAGGAATTGTTTTTTCATTTCGGTTTCTTCTTGATTAATTGTATTTATTTTAAGATAATGATCCGTAATGTTTCTCTTCAAGTGTTTTATATCTTCAATATTTAAATTATCTATATCTTTTATTATTTGTTGTATGTCTATTTTTATTTGATTATATTCAAATACGATTTCATAATTTTTATTATCTTTGTTATCTAAAATATTTGAACATATTTTTTTTAAATCATTTTTATGATAATTTAATTCTATTTCTTGTTTTATAGGATACCAGTATCTATCAACTTCTTCTTTGTGCATATCTATTGTATTACAACCGCAACAAACCGCTGCGCAAACTTTGAAAAAAAGTAATACCGTTTCAATATATGAATTCATAATTTTCAATTTCTCCTTTTGTAATTAAAAAAAAATGATTATATTATTATCTATTCCTTGATTCTATTAATTTTTTTTTGAAATTTTCTTCTAGCTCTTAATCGTTAAGAAAGGGTGTGATTAATTTTTGTTTCTAATACTTTCATTTTAAAAATTAAGGTTTGATATTTAGTCAAATAATTCTTTAATTTCTTCATCTAATTGTTGGATTATTCTTTATAATTTGCTCTAATATTATAAAAATTTGATTTTTATCTTTTTTATCGCCATTTAAAATAATCCATTTGGTTACATTTTTAATATCGTCATTAATTAAATTTGGATATTTTTGTTTTGAATTTTCAACAAAATCTATTATTTGTTTTTCTATAACGTTAATCATATTCATCTTGTATGAAATTGATTCATTTTCATAATTAACTGCCATAACGGAATTATTGCTATTAATTAAAAAAAATCCTAAACCAATAAATAAAACGATTTTAAAAAATAATAAATTTGTTTTTAATTTAAACATTAATTAATTCTCCTTTTATTTTGATTTCTTTATATTTTAACATATTGGAAGTTGTTAAAACATTTATCACCAGTCATCGCTGGTTCTTTTATTATTTTCGGCTTCTTGGACTTTATCGTTATTGTGTTTATCTTGGTAAATCGATAAAGTTTTTCTTTTTGGGTTGAAGTGGAGATGGAAATCAGTTAATTCAAAGTTAGAATTGGAAACACGTGCGCGACCAAGGTAATAGTCTTTGTCTTCGTCTAAGAAGTGTTTAGGACCTTTGTATTTAAGGATTAAGCAATTACCGCTTGAGTCTGCTTTGAATTGTTTTTCGAAATTGATATTTGAATATAAATGACTGTCATCTTTCATATCAAATTGAGCATGTTTGAATCCATTCACTGAGGTTTCCTTCCAAAGGTCGAAGGGATAACGGTCTTCGATGTAATAAGCTAAGTTAGAGGGTTCTTTTTGTGTTTCGAGGCGTTCTTGAGCGATTGAAATATCGTTATGACTACCTTTTTTTTCTTGAAGTTGTTGTTCATAATAACCAATTCCATTAAGGCCATCGAAGGTGTATTTGGCTTTAATCATTGTACATTTTTTATTATCGTCATACCATTCTTCGATGTTTTCTAATGCGGTTTCTTTTAAAATAGGAATTTTTTCTTTTGGTAATTTATTGATTTTTTTTTCGGTTAAAACAATAAAAACAATAAAACCAATAATTAAAAAAAGAAGTACCCCTAAAATAATAAAAAACCATTTAATGATTTTTTTAATATTAAACATGATTAGTCCCTTTCGGTTAATTTATAACATACCAACATTTTAACACATTTTACTTTTGAATTTGAATTAAAACCATTTTTTTAACCAAGAAGTTACTTTATTAACATTTTCCTTTGTACCGTTAATTGTTTGTTTTATATTTTCTTTAAATTTTGTTTTCAAAGGTTGAATTGCGGCACTATAGGTAAGATCTTGTTGTTTAAAAATTTCATCAAGTTCGTCAAATTTTTTTGTTTTTTCGATTAATTTATTTTTATTATCTTTTAAGGTTACTTTAGTTGCTTCATGGGCTTTTTGTTCGTCTTTTATTTGTTCTTTAAGTTTATTGATTTCATGACGGAGTTCGGCGTTTTCTTCAAGATATTTACCAGAGACATTTTCTAAAGCTTTAATGGTTCCTTCTAAAGCTTCAATGTGAAGGCCTTGTTGCACCCATTTATCGATTTGTTGTTCTAATTCCTCGCTTAAACGATTAATTTCGTTTGCTTGTTCGTTGATGATTTGGTTTAAGTGGTTGATTTCTTGGTCTTTTTGGTAGATAGTTGCTTGATATTCTTTTTCTTTTTGTTGAAAATTAGTAGTTAATTGATTGATTTCCTGTTGAAGGGCTTGTTTTTCTTGTTCAGATAAAGCTTGATTAGTTATTAATTCTTGGTTTTTAGTTTCAATTAGGGATTTTTGTTCTTGGAGTTGGTTTTGGAGTTGTTCGGTCATTTGGTTTTGTTCGTTGATTTGATTGATTAATTCATTAATTTGTTTTTCTTTTTCGGTGTTGATGGTTTTTTCTTGGTGAAGGTCAGTTTCTAATTGATTAATCTTTTGATCTTGGGTAAAAATTTCGTTTTCTTTAGAACGGATTTTTTCAGTTTGTTGATTGATTTCTTTTTGGAGTGCTTGTTTTTCTTGTTTGGATAGTTTTTGATTGTTTTCTAATTCTTCTTGTTTTTGAATTAAATCATGTTCTAAATTAGCTTTTTGAGTTTCTAAAGCTAAACTATTAATTTTTTCTTGTTGGAGTTTAATTTCTAATAAGTTTTTGGCTTTGATGATTTCTTCAGGAGTTAGTTGTTGACTTTCCGTTGTTTGGTTAGTTTCTTTTAATTCCTCGCCAAGTGGTGGTGTGTGTTGGAGTTGTTCTTGTTGTAGTAAGGTAGGTTCAGTTGTTGATTCAACTGAACTCTTATCAGGGATTGTTAAGGTTACCAGTTTCACTTTCTTCTTGAGTTGTTTCTTCTTGATTTGTTTCTTCTTGAATTGGATTAACTATAGTTGATAATTCATTGTTTGGTTGTTGTTGAATAGATGGTGTTTGTAAGATTGGTGGTTGGGGATTTTCCATTTTATGGGTTAATTGTTGTGGGGGATTAGGAGTTTTAGTTTCTTCGTGATAAAATTGGTAAAGTTCGTAAGCAGTTGAAACTAAAGAAACCCAAAATAAAGCTTTACTACCAATTTTAAGGATTTTACCACCGACATTCGCTATTTTGGAAGTAGCTTTTTTTTGAATGATGACTTTAGTTCCTTTTTTAATAGTTTTTTTCTTCCCGCTTTTTAGCCAATTACCTACTTTCCCAATTCCCAAACAAATTCCGATGACGCTTAAAGTAGTTGTTAGATAATAACCTAATTTATTTTTCGGTGAAGGAGTATGATTAGGATCTTTATCATTACCTGTTACTTTATTATAAATATACTCGATAACTTGACGAATTGGTTGAGTGGCTTTATCATAAAACACTTTAGTTTTAGCTGCTGCATCACCAGTAAAAGTGTTGATTTGGTTTAAAACTTCAGGAAAGAATTTAAAAAGGGTCCAATAAATCGCCCCACCAATTAATAATAATGGGATGAACCATTTGAGGATATTAAAGAAAGTTTTAATGATTTTAAGAAACCAGTTTTCTTTTTTAGCTTTTGTTTCAATAATTATTTTAGGAATTGGAGTTTTTCTTTTGATAATTATTTCGTTAGATTTATTGTTTTTGGATTGATTTTTAGTGTTTTTATTTGTTTTTTTTGACATATTTTTACTCGCTTTCTTGATTTGATTTAAAGTTTTTAAAATTAAAAAAGACTCTAATTTAGAGTCTTTTAATGTTGGCAAAATTATTTTTGATTATTATTTTGAGATATTGCGTGATGTTTATCTTGGTAAATCGATAAAGTTTTTCTTTTTGGGTTGAAGTGGAGATGGAAATCAGTTAATTCAAAGTTAGAATTGGAAACACGTGCGCGACCAAGGTAATAGTCTTTGTCTTCGTCTAAGAAGTGTTTAGGACCTTTGTATTTAAGGATTAAGCAATTACCGCTTGAGTCTTCTTTGAATTGTTTTTCGAAATTGATATTTGAATATAAATGACTGTCATCTTTCATATCAAATTGAGCATGTTTGAATCCATTCACTGAGGTTTTTTCATAATTAAATCCTTTGTTATTCCAACGGTCGAAAGGATAACGGTCTTTGATGTAGTTGGCGAGGTTAGAGGGTTCTTTTTGAAGTTCGCGAAGATTATCGACCAACTTTAATTCTTTTCTTAAATTTTCTTCTCGAGTTTGAAAAGTTTTAAGATTATTTTTAATGTCAATAATTTCTTGATTTTTATCTTTAATGGTTTGTTCGTATTTTTCAGGTGTTTGGTTTAAGGTTACTAATTCTTGTTCTAATTTTGGAATTTTGTTTTCTTGGTGTATTTTAGTTAATTGCTGATTAATATCATTTAATTCAGATTGGATTTGAGAATAGCGACGATTGTAATAGTTAATTCCGTTTAAACTATCAAAAGTAAAATTGGTTTCTATTTTGGTTTCATCTTTGGGTTTATCTAAATATTGATTGAACCCTTGACGCCATTGGGCGTATTGATTTTCACAAGCTTCTCTTCTTTTTTTAACCTGACTATAATCAGGTTTTGTTTTTAATTTTAGTTGTAAGACTTCTTCGATATCAGAAGGCAACATGACTTCATGAGTTTGAGGGTTTTATTGAGCCCATTTAGCTGTTTTTTTGTAAGCTTCTTCTATGATGGTCGTTAAATCACGATTAGAGAGATTTTTGCCTTGACATAATTGGGTAATATCTTTTAAAACTAAGAAAGTATGATAACTAATTTGATAAGGAACAATAATATGTTTTAAATAACCTTCAATTTCATGATCTTTTAAATGACCGATATAGATTTCTTTACTGAAACGACTGTGTAAAGCGGAATCAATTTTATGAAGGTTATTAGTAGCTCCCATTAAGACAATTTTTTTATTACTACTGTTAAAACCATCTAATTTATCTAATAAAGTATTAATCACATTGACTCCTCCTGAAGAAATGTTAGAATCATTACGATTTTCTAATCCTTCGATTTCGTCAATAAAGATAATGGTTTTATCATGATTTTCTGCTTCTTGCCAAACTTTATCAACTTCTTTTTCTCCTTCGCCGATGTATTTTTGTCGGAATTTGGAAGGAATTAAATTAATAAAGTGAACGTTAGCTTCTCCACAAAGTGCTTTGATTAAAAAGGTTTTTCCTGTTCCTGGTGGACCATAAAGTAAATAACCTTTAGGGCGGACTTGATCGAAGTTAATTAAGGATTGGTTCGTGCGAAAATAAGTTAATAAGTCTTCTAATTCTTCTTTTTCTGTTTCCATGCCGTAAACGTCTTTAAATGTCACTTGTTTTTTAGTATGAGGAAGAGGTTTATTTTCTTTTAAATGATTTAATTGGATAGTTAAATTTTTCTTTTGTTTTTCAAAAGCGAATTTTTGATCAGTTAAGAACAGTTGAAAATCATTTAGATTTTTTAATTCAGTTTGATTTTTTCGATATTCTTTTTGCGTTTTTAATTCTTCAATTCTTTTTTGATTAGCTTCGACATAATTAAGAGCTTGGTTTAATTGAAAAATTTGTTTTTGGAGGTTTTCTTGGGTTTGAAGTTGGGCTTTTTCTTGAGCTAATTTTTCTAATTCTTCTTGTTTTTCTTTTTGATTTTGGTTTAAAGCTTTTCTTTGTTCTAATAAATTATTGACTAAAGTTTGTTGAGTTTGTTGTTGGTTTTTCAGTTCTGTTAATTGTTGTTGTTTTTGGGTTTTCGTGTTTGGGGGTAATTGTGGGTTATTAGTTAATTCGGTTTGGAGAGTTTTAATTTTAGTAATAATGTCGGTTAAAGTTTTAACATTTTCATCAATTTGGGTTTTTAAGGTGCGATCTTGTTGTTGGAGTTCTTGAATTTTGGCTTGTTCTAATTTGATTTGGTTATCGATCTCTTGTTGTTTTGTTGATGAGGGTTGATTAGTTAATGATGGGTTTTGAGTTGGTAGATGAGAATGAGTGATACCAAAGATTAATAAAATCAACAAACCTAAACTCAATAATCCAATCAAACTCAAATAAATTTTTTTGTTTAATGACATAGATAACCTCCTTTCTTAGATTTTTTAAAAGAAAATAATTGGATTATTTTAAAATTAAAGTTTTCACTTTATCTTTAATGGTTTTGGAAAGTTTGAAAGTGACTACTGTTTTGGCAGGTATTTTTA
>NZ_AKIN01000047.1:0-9701 GCF_000309405.1 Vaccinium witches'-broom phytoplasma str. VAC | reverse complement strand
ATACGGAATTGACATAAGCAAATACCTCTCAAACCAAATATTATTATTTTTATAATAATTCTTGGTTTTTTCTAATAAAAATTTTTTTAACGATTGATAAAGCAAAACCATAAAGAGTTAACGAAACTGCTAATAAAGCAATGTATTTAAGAGTAAAAGGGTTTTTAAAATTTAATGATTTGCTCAAAACAGGGATGAATGGTAATAAAAGGGATAAAGTTCCGCCAATAATAGAAAACCAAAACATCATGCGAGATTTTTTTAAACTTTTTCCAAACTTATCATTTCTTAAACAATAAATAGTGAAATATTGAGTCCAAATAGAAAAGATAAACCATCTAGTTTGAAATAAACTAATTTTTTCTGACTCATAATCTTTTAATTTTGAATTTTCTATAAAATATAAACCAAAAGAAAATAAAACATCAAAAGAAAAAGCTAAAGTTCCAAAAAAAATCATAAAACAGATAATATTTTTAAAATTCCATTGACGAGGTTTGTTTAAATTTTCCTCTTCTGCATGGTCAAAAGGCAAAGCTAAACAAGAAAAATCATAAATTAAATTTAAAAATAAAATTTGAATAGGCAATAAAGGGACAAAAGGCAAACAAAAAGAAGCCACTAAAATACTTAAAATATTACCAAAATTAGCCGCTAAAGTTAATTTAATGTATTTTATCATGTTTGTATAAGATCTACGACCTTCTAAAATACCATTTTCTAACACCTTTAAGTCTTTTTCTAAAAGAATAATGTCAGCGGACTCTTTCGCTATATCTACGCCTGAATCGACCGATATCGCTAAATTAGCGTATTTCATAGCAGCAGCATCATTAATACCATCTCCCATATAACCCACAACATTGCCTTTTTGTTTAAAAACAGAAACAATTCGGGCTTTTTGCTCTGGATTTAATTTAGCAAAAATATTAATCTTTTGGGCTTTTTGATACAAGGCCTCATCATCCATTTGATCTACATCAGTTCCTAATAAAAAATCTTGATTAGCGATATTTATTTTGGAAGCGATTATTTTAGATAAAATTTGGTTATCACCAGTTAAAATTTTAACTTCTACATTATGTTGTTTCAAAGAAGCTATTGCTTCAATAGCACTTTTTTTCAGAGGGTCTAATAAAGTTAAAAAACCAATCATAACCATGTCTGCTTCTTTTTTAGAATCAGCTAGGTTATTGTTATCAATTCTTTTGTAAGCTACACCGATCACACGAAAAACTTGATTATTGTAAAAACTAGTTTTTTCTAAAATTTTTTCTTTATCAATTTGAATAATTTTAATTTCTTTAGTTTGAGGATCAGTAATTTCCATATAAGAACAAATATTTAACATTTCTTCGATGGCGCCTTTAGTGATAACAGTTGTTTCCTTCTGTTTATCAACCACAATGACGCTCATAATTCTTCTTTTAAAATCAAAAGGAATTTCATCAATTTTAGCAAATTCTTGTTCAATATTTAGAAAAGAAACTTCTTCCTCTTTTTTTTGTTTCATTTTGTCAATAATCGAAGAATCAATCAAATTTTTTAAACCTGTTTGAAAAAAACTATTTAAATAAGCGTATTTTAACACTCTATTATTGATGTTATTGTTGATATCTAAAAAATTATCAATAATGATTTTATCCTCAGTTAAAGTACCTGTTTTGTCAGTAAATAAAACATTCATAGCGCCGAAATCTTGAATAGAATATAAATTTTTGACAATTACTTTTTGTTTTGATAAAGCTACCATACCAATAAAAAAAGAAGTAGTCGCTATTAAAGGTAACATTTCAGGTGTTAAACCTAAAACCGTACTTAAAGCGAAAGGCAAAATTTCCCAAAATTTAAAATCGTTAGGCGCTTTAATGAAATTTAAAAAGACAATAGAAGGTAAAACAATAAAAATAGAAACTGTTATTATTTTAGCAATCGAATTAATGCCTTTTTGTAAAGTTGAAAGAGGATTATCTTTAATAGCTATTTGGTTTATTTTGCCTAAATAAGTTTTATTTCCGATAGAGATAACAATCCCTTGAGCATAACCAGAAACAACAGTTGTGCCCATGAAAATAAGTTTTTTATCTTCTAAAATATTATTATATTTTTCCGAACAAAAAGCTTTTTTTTCAATAGGATTAGATTCTCCCGTTAAAGTGGTTTCTTTAACGAAAAAATCTTTTGTTTCAAATAATTTCATATCCGCAGGTATAATATCACCGGCCGATAAACAAATGATATCTCCCACTACTACCTCATCTAACGGTATTTCTATAATTTGATTCTCTCTTTTAACAGATGTTGTAGTTTGAATAATTTTTTTTAATTTTTCAGAAATATCGGAAAATTTAGCTTCTTGCATAAAATTCATTATATTAGAAACTAAAAGAACTAAGGAAATAATAATAAAAGTTGAAAATTCTTTTTCCTCTTCTGAAGCATGGTAAACATCTTTACAAAAAGAAAAAACAATTAAAAACAATAAAATCATATTAAAAGGGTTAAAAAAAAGTTTGAATATTTTTTTTGTCCAAGATTTTTTTTTTTTAGCAAAAATGTTTTTACCGTAATTTTTTCTTCTTTGAATAATTTCCTCCGAAGAAAGACCTTGGGGATTAGTTTTTAAAAGTGCAAAAGTTTGTTCAATATTTTGAGCGCTAATGTCTTTCAAACTCGGTAAATTATTGAAAAAATATTCATCAGATTTTTTTTTCATATTTTGCACTCCTTGGATAAAATGTTTATTAATAATATTAATAAATAAAAAAAGATATAAACAGAAATACAAAAAAATATTTAGATGAAAAAAGCCAAAATAATCGTTATTTAATTTATTAAAATCAAAAGATTAGTAAATTAAAGATGGTTACTGAATATATTGATAAATTTTATCTGTTGTAAAATTCAACAATTAATTGTTCGTTAATTTCATGTAAAAATTCATTTCTTTGCGGATATCTAACGTATGTTCCCACTAATTCTTTGTTAACTGAAACATATTCGATTCTGCTATTCTTATTGAATTCTAAAGCGTTTTTAACGATTTCTAATTCTTTAGATTTTTCTTTTAAAGACACTTGTTGGCCTGGTTTTAAACGATAAGAACTAATATTAACTTTTTTAGCATCAACTAAAACATGACCGTGAGAAATTAATTGTCTTGCTTGTGATCTTGTTCTAGCAAAACCCATACGATAAACCATGTTATCTAAACGAGATTCTAGTAAAGTTAAAAACACTTCGCCATGAATACCTTTAGATTTGCTAGCATTGTGGAAAATCTTTTTAAATTGTTTTTCTGAAACGCCATATGTAAAACGGACTTTTTGTTTTTCTTGCAATTGAATACCATAATCGCTTAATTTGTTTTTACGTTTTTTTTGCTTACTACCTGCAAAACTTTCTTTTTTTCTAACTAACTCTTTGCCAGTTTCTGACAAAGAATAATTAAGACGACGTGAAATTTTCCATGTTGGACCTATATAACGCGACATTGAACTTAAATCTCCTTACTTGATTTTATGAAGGCATTGAAGTTATGTTTACTTAAGATTAATAATCTACTATAACTATTTTCCTTCTAAAACAGCAAAGAATTACTAATTCTTTTTATTAAAACATTGTCTAATAAAAAATAGAGATTAAGTTAACCAAAAATAAACACCTGTTTTACCATCTTCTATATTTTAAGTTAAAAAGAACAAATAGTCAAGTATTTTTTAACAAAATGATGTCGATTTTCATAAAAAACTCAATAAAAGAGGTTTTTTTATCAGTCAATATTTTTTCCCTTCTTATTGTAAATGGATCATTCTTATTCATGGTTGGATAAATTTTTTAAAAAGCGCGCAATTTTATCTAAAAATAACTTAAAAAGGTTAATTCATTAACAAAAAGTTTGCGGCGAGGTTTTATGCCAATAAAAAATCCCTTTTTCAGGGATTTTTTCTTTATTATTGTTGAGGTTTTGGCGACAATAAATTTATCGCGATCTTATAAAAAGTTCGTTGCGAGGGATATTTATTGTTTTAATGCGGCAAAAAACGAATATCATAGTTTATTTTCTTCTTTTTTTAGGTCTTTTAAGGAAGAATATTTGCTTGTTATGCTTGCAATAAGCATTGCAAAGAATGATATAAAAAACTTTGGAGCTCGTTCTTTTCAAACATTCTTTTTGTCTTATGTTGTCATTTAGCCTATTATAAGGGCAAAGCACTTGACCAACACATAAAGAACAGAAAAGTTTAAAAAAGGGTAAAAAAGAATATTTAAAAACCAAGAAGCATTTTCAAAAAATTCAAAACCGAACAAAAAAGTCGATAAAAGGGCTATTAAAAAGTCGAAAAAAATTAAATTTTATAAAAAAACTTTGTTTTTGTTTTGTTATTTGATTAATTATTTCTATCAATACATTTATCCCTAAAAAAGCTTTATTTTTAATAACTGTTAAGTGATTACCGGTGAAGAAAAAAATCGTACCAACTAAAAAATCAAAAATGGAAGCTGCGTTAATACTGTCCAAGCATTGCGAAACTTGAGTACCGCGCGATCCGATATGCCTTCTTAAATTGAATTCTTTTTTATTGTCGTTATATTGTCGTTATATAAAACATAACAAGAATATATCTTATCACGATAATTCTCGTTAAATATTAAAAATAGAACTAGAGAACGAATAAAAAATCACAACCAGCAAAATAAAAACCAAACCAGAACAACAAAAACCCCAAATTTGTTACAAATTAATAAAAAATCATATATAATGATAAATAAAAAGGAGGAAAAAAATGCAAAAAATCCCCCTAAAGGAGAGCGCAGCGCACACTGTGTCTTGCAAAGCAAAAACCAATATTTTTGATATAGTGAATTGCATTATTGGAAACAACTTTTTTCCGGTTACAAAAATGAAAATGAATAAAATGATTTATTACGCTCATGCTAAATCATTAGTTGAATGCAACGAACCCCTTGTAACAGAAGAAATGCAAGCTTGGATTTATGAACCTGTTTTCCCTGCCTTAACTAAGGTTTTAAAAAAATTCACTTACCAACCAATACCCATCAATACCATAAAATGTGAAAAAGCCCACAAATTAACCACTTAACAAAAAGCCATCATTACATTTTATTATCCAGAAATACGGTAACAAAAAAGAAAGTTTTTTATCTCATCAAACCCACAATGAATTGTCATGGTTAAACGCTTATGACTAACACAAAATTTGGCCGGAAAACATTATTAACAATGAAAATGTCAAAACCTATTTCTAACAAAATTTAGACAAATTGAGATTCAAAGAGAATACAAATGAAAAAGATTCAAATTGAAAATATTTTTACAGTTTTTACAAAAAAATACTTTATTAAGGGCTTTTACTTTAAATAATAAAAAAGCGAGAAAGGTTAAAACAGCAAAAGAAAGGATAACGCTTCAAAAGATAAAAGAAGAAGTATTATGAAACAATTATTAAGTCATTTTTTTTCTTATCCAAAGTTTAATTTCCTTGAATCATCTTTATTCCTTTTTCAACCTTTTTACAAAAAAAGATAAATTTGATGTCGATAATGGCTCTTATTGATGTTATAATATTGTTTTAAAAAGATATTTTATTAATGTTTTTTTTAAATGTTATTATTATAATTGTGAGCTAAAAAAATAAAGTTAATGAAAATATAAATTAATCTTTTTGCGAATATTAACTACTAAAATTATATCAAATAAAATAATTCATATTTAAATTTATATTGATGAGTAAGTATCAGACATTATTATCCATTACCCATCAAAAGAAATATTTCTTTTCGATCTATTATGGTAAAAAAGATGTCAGTACCGACATGAATATAAAGACAAAATAAAAGAGGCAAAAAATGAATATAATATTAATAGGACCGCCTGCTACCGGCAAGGGGACACAAGCTTCTGCTTTGTCTAAACATTTCAATATTCCTCATATATCTACAGGAGATATATTTAGACAACATTTTGTGTTAAAAACTAAATTAGGAAAATTAGCTAATTCTTATATCGAACAAGGTTCTTTAGTGCCTGATGAAGTGACAAATGCTATGATAAATGAACGCTTATCACAAGATGATATTAAAAATGGTTTTGTTTTAGACGGTTTTCCTCGTAATTTATCTCAAGCTAAATTTTTAACTAAAGAATTTGAAGACAAAAAGATCAATTTAACCAAAGTTATTTACTTCAATTCTAGCGAAGAATGTTTAAAGCAAAGAATTTTAGGGAGAATTATTTGCCCGAAATGTGGAGAAATTTATCACTTGGCTACTAAAATCCCTCAAAAAGATAATTTATGCGACAAAGATCAAACGCCTTTAATTCAAAGAAAAGACGACAATTTAGAGACTTTCACTAAACGTTTAAATATTTACAAACAAGAAACTCTTCCTTTAGTGGAATATTATCAAAAAGACAACAAAATAATAGAAATTATTGTTAACAATCCTAAAACGTCTATTAAAGATGTAACTCAATTATTATTAAAAAAAATATCTCATCTTTAAAAGATAAAAAATCATGCATATAAAAAAACAAATTATTTATTGAAAATTAAATAGTTTTTTTTTTTTTTATTCACCCTACTCTTCTTTCTTATTTTAAAATAAAAAGGAACTATAAACTTCAAGGATTAAAGACCTAAAAGGAAACAGTTCTTCTCAACGAAACAAATGATTTTTTTTAATTAAAAGAAAACACGTTTAATAGTTGTTTTTTAATAATACGGTATAAATAAGTAATCAAAAAAGAGACTAAAAAAACGCTGATAAATTTAATGTATAAAAAAGGCATTAAAAACCTTCCCATAAAATTATCTTGTAATAAAGTCGTAAAACTGACTTCTTTTTTGCTGAAAATAACATCTATAAAAAAGAAGTTTAAAAGGGTAAAAAGAAAAAAATGCATCACCGCAATAAAGGTGATAATTAAATAATGTTTTAAAAAGGACATATCCTTATTTTTTAACATTAATAAAGGTAAAAAACCCCAACAAAAAGAGAAAGAAACACTTAAGAGGGGATTATAAAGATAAAGTGTTTTTCTAAGCCAAAAACTCACGAATTCTGATAAAAAAGCCGCTGCAGAAACAACAAAATAATTTTTGTTATACAAAGGCATAATCAAAAAAGGGATGACTTGTAAAAAATCTAACCAAAATAATTTTTTTAACGGTCGGGCAAAACCTAAAATTTTAAGCGTCATCACGTTTAAAGCAATGGATAAAGCCGATAAAGACGAAACGAACACCAATTGCTGTAAATTAATATATCTAAAGTTATTTTTTTTCATACTTATGACTGAATGAAGTAACTATTTCAAAAATATAATCACAAATTTTCACTTGATCGTTATCTTTCATACCTTTTCTTTTCAATTCTTCTTCTACGCCTATTTTTTTCAAAATATAAGAAAATTTTTTCACTGATTCGTAGTTATTAAAATCTGTTCTACCAAAAAACTTTTCTACCATTTTGCCTTTCACAACAAAATCACCAAATTCATCTTTACACACTTCAAACTGTTTTTCTTCATCCAAAGTAAAAAGCTGATGAGTTGTATCTATTTCCGGAATAATCAGTTGATGATTTTTCAAAGAATCTATAATTTTAAATTTCAACGTATCTAAATTAAAACCATTCCAAGTAGAAATGAAAAGAATATTTTCCTCAGGAATTTTTTTTTGAAAGTCAGCTAATTTAGCTTCAGATTCGGGCAAATCCATTTTATTAACCACAATGATTTGTGGTTTTTTTAAAATAGCTGGATTATACATTTTTAATTCTTGCAGTAAGTTTTGATAATCTTGATAAATATCATCTCTTTCAGGACTTAATAAATGAACCAAAACTTTACATCTTTCGATATGTTTTAAAAAACTAATACCCATTCCACGACCTAAATGAGAATTTTCAATTAAACCAGGAATATCGGCCACTGTAAAACTAAAGTTTTGATGATAAACCATCCCCAAAAAGGGTTGTAAAGTCGTAAAAGGATAAGAATCTACTTTAGGTTTAGCATTAGAAATAACCGAAATTAAAGAAGATTTACCAACATTAGGATAACCAATTAAACCAATATCGGCTAAAACTTTTAACTCTGTTTTAATGGTTAAACTTTCTCCTAAATCACCTTTTTCCGCGAAATTAGGTACTTTATTTTTGGAGTTAGCTAAAGCGAAATTGCCACGACCGCCACGACCACCTTTAGCGATAACTAACTGTTGACCATGTTCTAAAATTTCCCCAATAAAACTATTATCTTCATTATTGTAAACTAAAGTCCCTAAAGGTACTTTAACAAATAAATCTTCTGCTTTAGCGCCGTTTTGAGTTTTATTTTTACCGTTAACTCCGTTTAAAGCTTTTATTTTCGTTTTGTATCTCAGTTTTAATAAAGTTTTTTCGCCGGCTTCACCAACAAAAATAACAGATCCGCCTTGCCCGCCGTTTCCTCCGGAAGGACCTCCATAAGGAACGAATTTTTCCCTTCTAAAAGAAACAATTCCGTTGCCGCCGTTACCAGCTTGAACGAAATTTATTGCTTCATCTATAAAATTCATTTATAATTGTTCCTTCTCAATTAAAAAAACATTAATTTAATTTGTTTTCCACAAAATAAACAGAAACTTGTTTTTTCTTATTTCTTTTAGTTTCGTACTTAACGATTCCGTTGACACGAGAAAATAAAGTATCGTCTTTACCAATGCCTACATTGTTACCAGGAAAAATTTTTGTTCCTCTTTGGCGGTAAATAATAGAACCCGCATTAGCGCGTTGACCGTCTGATAATTTAGCTCCTAATCTCTTAGAATGAGAATCACGACCATTACGAGTCGAACTAACACCTTTTTTAGAAGCAAATAATTGAATATTTAACTTTAACATGATTAAAACACCTTTTTTAAATTATTTTTTCTTGTAAATATTTACTATAAGTTTTATTTAAATCTTTTAAGGAATATTCTAAATTAGTTAAGAGATTATTGACAATCTCATCTGTTTCTAATAAATTTAAAGAAAAATATCCTTGTTTCAATTGAAAAGTAACTTTTTTTTGTAAACCGAAAAGTTCAATAGCATTCATAGTGAGAATAATAGCTGCGGAAACAGAAGCGCAAACTATATCTTTATTTTTAACAGCGTATAAAGCGTGACCTGTAATTTCTATTTGTTGAATGATGTTGTTTTCTTTTTTAAAAAAATATTCAATCATTGACTTAAGTGATTATCTTAGTGATTAAAAATTTAGTATAAAGTTGTCTATGACCTTGTTTTAAACGATATTTTTTTCTTCTTTTGTATTTCGCTACAATTATTTTTTTAGCTTTACCTTGTTTAAGAACTTTAGCTTCAATTTTAGCTCCTTCAACGAATGGAGTGCCTAAAATTTTTTTATCGTTTTCAATAGCTAAAACTTCTTCAAAAACGTAATTTTCTTCTTCATTAACAGGTAATTTTTCTACATAAATTTCTTGACCTGGAGACACTCTATATTGTTTGCCTCCTGTTTTTATAATCGCAAACATTTCGCAATCCTCCTTTTTTTATTTTTTATAATTTAATTTGTCCTAATTTATATCATAAAACGTTTTAACAACGTTATTATCATAAATCTATCATTTCTCAAAAAAGCAAAAAACAAACTCTTTAAAATATTATAATTTTTAAAAAATTAT
>NZ_AKIN01000048.1:0-4697 GCF_000309405.1 Vaccinium witches'-broom phytoplasma str. VAC | reverse complement strand
ATTTAGTTAGTTAATTATATTTCTAATAATCTAATAATTTATTTCTCAAAAGATTCGAAAAGTCACGGTACAAAAAAATCATGAAAAAAAATGATCATTCTCCAATAAAAAATATTTTTAAAACTATTGTTACTGTTTTCAATTACGTTATTTTATTCTTAGTTGTTTTAATGATGTTATTTAACGTTTTTGGTTCATTAGCTACCACTTTGAAATATTTTCGTTTTAGTTTATCTAAAGTGCCTACTAAAAGCATGTACCCGGCTATCAAACCGGGAGATTATGTTTTAATTAAATATATATCGGACGAAGATAAGAAAAAATTAAAACCAGGTGAAAAAGATGGAGATATCATTGTTTTTGAACCTAGCGGGAAACAAGCCAATGACCAAACTTCAGATATTTCGGATTTGAAAAAACAACGTGCTCAATATGTTATCCATAGAGTTGTTAAAAACATTCCCAACAACAAAGGAAATGCAAAAGACAAAGATAAAACATTAATAACGACCAAAGGAGATAACAATAAGGAATCTTCGGATTATGAAACAAATTTACGATATGAGGATATTATAGCTAAACACGTGCTTATTATTCCCAAATTTTATGTTTATTTTGTCTTTTTTGTAGTCTTGATCTTATTTATGTTTGATTTATGTTTATCCTATATAAAGGACGATGACGAAGAAGAGGAAGAATACGAAGAGTATGAAGAGGAAGAAGAATAAAAACACTATTAATTAAAAGATTTGGGATAAAATAATATTGTGTGGAAAACCATCATAGAACAAGAAAAACAAAAAAATTATTTTCAAAAAATATCACTTTTTTTAGAAGAAGAATATAACCAAGGCAAAGAAATTTTCCCTCCTCAAAAAGATATTTTTAATGCTTTTGAATTCACCCCTTGGGAGAAAGTAAAAGTAGTTATTTTAGGACAAGATCCTTATCCCGGTGTTAATCAAGCTCATGGCTTATCTTTTAGTGTTTTAAACGATAAAACGCCCGCTAGTTTAAGAAATATTTTTAAAGAGTTGAAAAATAATTTATCTTTAGAAACAAAGACAAACAAATTGTCTAATTGGGCTTTTCAAGGAGTTTTATTATTAAACGCGATTTTAACGGTAGAAAAAGGAAAACCTTTAAGTCATAGTAATATCGGTTGGCAAAGTTTTACTAAAAATATTTTAAAAACTTTAAACCGCAAAGAAAAGATTGTCTATATTTTATGGGGCAAATTCGCACAAACTTTTGAAAAATACATTGATGCGGATAAAAATCATATTATTAAAAGTCCCCATCCTTCGCCCCTTTCGGCTCATAGAGGATTTTTCGATTCTCAACCGTTTTCTAAAACAAACCAATATTTAGCACAAAATAAAATTCCTATTATTGATTGGTCTTTAACTGAAAAATAAAAACAAGATAGCTTATAGATCGATCAATTAAATCATTCTTTTTCCAAGGAAAAATAAGAGGTTTTTAATGTCTGAAAATCACACTTTTAAATTAAATTTAGAACAAATAAAAATTCTGCAAAAAAATTACCAAAAAGACATGATTTCGCATAATAATCCTACCGTTATGGCGGTTGTTAAAAAAAAAATGTTAAAATTACTTTTTTCAAAAAAGGAACTTGTTTGCTTCAAGGTAAAAATATTCAAAAAGAAATCGCTTTTATTCAAGAAAAATTGAATCTTCCGCAGCAACCAAACCTTCTTTTGTCTAAAACCCCTTCCCAGACTTTATCTTCTGAATTTTCTTCCCGCCTTGCCAAAGAGAGTCTTTTAACAAGAACAAATAACATTGGTTTGGACGAAGTAGGAACAGGCGATGTTTTCGGTCCGGTTGTGGTATGTGCTGTTTTATTAAGAAAAGAAGAAATGTCTGTTTTACAAGAAGAAATAGGCATTCAAGATTCTAAAAAATTATCTTCTCAACAAATTTTTAAAATAGCTCCTTTAGTGATGCAAAAAGTACCTTATCGTGTTCAAATTCTTCTTCCCCAAGAATACAATCTTTTAATTAAAAACAATAATTTAAATAAAATCAAAGCTTTATTGCATAACAATAATCTTTTAGAGTTTTTAAAGGAATTGCCGAATCCAAAATACCCTGTTATTTTGGATCAATTTGCTTCTCCTAAAAATTATTTTTCTTATTTAGCCAACGAAAAAGAAGTTTTCCGCAATCTTCTTTTGGAAACCAAAGCCGAATCTAAATATTTAAGCGTTGCTTTGGCTTCTATTATCGCTAGATATGTTTTTTTACAAGAAATAAAAGCTTTAAATAAATCCCTACAAATGGATTTAAAATTAGGCTCTTCTAAGTTAGTGGATGAACAAATTAAGTGGATTTATCAAAGCAAAGGTTTAGAGGTTTTAAAAAAAATTTCTAAAAATAATTTTAGAAATATCAGAACTTATTTAAAATAACATTATCTTTATAAATGATAGTTATTCTTTTAAAAAATAGAAGAAAAAAGAGGTTTTTTAATTATGTATACTATATTTACTAAAATTATTCGCCATGAAATTCCTGGTTATATTTTATATGAAGATGATTTAGTGGTAGCGTTTTTAGATGTTTCGCAAAACACTAAAGGTCATACATTAGTGGCTACTAAAGAGGAATATGTGAATATACACGCAGTTCCGACAGAGGTCTTAAAACATTTATTTGGAGTAGTACAACAAATGAGTCGCGTTTTAGTTCAAACTTTTAACGCTGAAGGAATCAATTTATTAAATAATAACGGCGCAATAGCCGGTCAAACAGTTTTTCATTTTCACGTGCATTTATTGCCGCGTTATAACGAAAAAGAGCTGATAATTAACGCTGTTAATCATATGAACCAATTGACTAAAAAAGATTATCAAGAAATTCAAAACAGTATTTTAAAAAACTGGAATAAATAAAATTTTTTTGTTAAAAAAAATATGATTAAATAACCTTTTTTAATTATTTACAAACATTTCCCAAGAAAGGAGGATGGTATAAGAATGAATTGGCCAACTAAAAAAGTAGAACGACAAACAATAGGCGAAGAAATAGCTAACGCGATATCACACGGTATAATGGTTCCTTTAAGTATTTTTATTTTTTGTTTTTTTCATAAATGTTCTTTGCATGATAAAGGTCACAGTCGTATCCCTTTATTCGCTTTTATTGTGACTATGATGATCCTTTATTCTATGAGTTCTTTATATCACGCTTTAGCTTTTACTAAAGCTAAAAAATTATTCCAAAGATTCGATCATATAAGTATTTATTTATTGATTTGGGGCAGTTTCTTCCCTTTTTTATTTTTAAAATTAGATCAAGAGTTGTTTTCTATCGACAACCTTAAAGTGACAAAAGGTTGGTTCTTTTTCTTGATCCAAACCATAGTTGTTTTTATAGGAATTTCATTTAAAATTTTGAGTTTCGATAAAGGCAAAAAAATACATTTGTTTTTATTTTTAATCTTAGGTTGGAGTGGTCTTTTTTTAATCCATTCTCTTTGGGATTTGAAAAAGAGTTTGTTTTTTTTGGTCTTAGGCGGAGTAGCTTACAGCGCAGGAGTTATTTTTTATAATAATTCTTATAAGAAATATTACCATTTTATTTGGCATCTTTTCGTTAATGCCGGTAATCTTTTACATGTTGCAGCTATCCATTATATGTTAGAAAAATTGTAAAGTTAACCATAAATATTAACAAATAATAGAATTTTACTATATAAATGAAAAAATTAAGAATATCAAATTTATTGAAACAATCTATTTAAACAATTAAAAAAAGACCTCTTTCAAATAAAAAAGGTCTTAGTGAGATCGATTGTTTGGGCTTCTATTCAAAAAATAAACAAATAATTCACTAAACCGCTGAATGCGGTTTTTTTGTTTGTTTTAAAAAAAAAAAAAAACGGAACAGCACAGGGAGGCCAGTTTGTAATAAGGAGCAATCCCGAAACGTATCTCTGATCTATCCTGATAATATAATACCACCAAAATTCAACACCAAATACCGTTTTCCTTGCCCATCCATCGAGTTCGAACAATCAATCGCAGTTCATGATTTTTTATGAATATTTTTTTGTTTTAATAATTGGGTGGTTAAATCGGTGGCAATTCTGCCTTGAGCAGTTCTTTTGATATAACCTTTTTTAATTAAAAAAGGTTCATGAACTTCTTCAATGGTAAATATTTCTTCTCCGATAGTGGCGGCAATATTTTTAATACCGACTGGACCACCGTTAAATTGATTCACTAATGTGTTTAAATAATTATAATCTGTTTCGTTTAAACCGTTAGAATCTATTTGTAGCTTTTCTAAGGTGTCTAAGGTTATTTGATGAGTAAGAACTTTATTAGAATAAATTTCAGCAAAATCTCTTACTCTTCTGAATAAACGGTTAGCGATTCTAGGGGTTCCTCTACTTCTTTTAACTAATTCTGCTAAAGCTTTTTCTTCTATTTGGTTACCATAAACCGACGCAGTTCTTTTTAAAATAAGTTTTAACTCTTTTTCGTTATAATAATTTAATTTTAAAATTAAGCCAAAACGATCTCTTAAAGGGAAAGAAATATGACCGAATTTAGTAGTCGCTCTGAGCTGTTCCGTTTTTTCATACAACTTTTTATTTTAAAATGACTCTTTAAGACTAAAAATTAATAGATAATTTCCTATCTTTTCAAACTAAAGAAATATTTTTT
>NZ_AKIN01000049.1:0-3035 GCF_000309405.1 Vaccinium witches'-broom phytoplasma str. VAC | reverse complement strand
ATCTTATTTTTTAAATAACATAAATTAATTAAACAAATTGTTGTTTGTTGATATAAAAGAAAAAATCCTGAAAAAGGGTCTCTGTTGGTTAACTATTATTGCTAGCACTAGCTTCATTATTATATTATGCAATTATGCATCGCCTTTAATTGATTAAATAATTTCTAATAAAAACTAATATTTTATTATTATAACGCCAAATGGTTATCATCAGCAAGTCAAAAAAAGTTATAACAAAAACTAGGTAATTAGTTTTTTTATGTTATATTTAAATGAAACCATAAAATATTAATCTTTGTATCTTAATTATTTTTTCATAAAAACATTTTTAAATAATAAAGAGGTGAATAAAATGAAAAAAATTAAAGTTTTATTTAAAAATTCGTATGAATTAGAATTGAAAGAAAAGGGTTCTGTTGGCGATATAATTGATTTAAGAGATTCTATTGAAATTAATCTAGACGAATTAGGTAAAAATTATCGAGAAGAACAGCTGGCAAAAATGCGTTTTTCCTTACAACAAAAATATGAAGAAAAAATCAAAGAATTGCAGCACCAGCAAGAGAAAGAAAAAATGCTCCTAGAACACAATAAGGAACAAGAAATTTTTCAATTACAATTAAAAAGAGCGAATTTTAACATTAAATTAATGGGAGAAAACTTAGAACAATGGTGCGATAATGAGGTGCAAAACCAATTGTTAATTTCTAATGATATCACTTGGATAAAAGATAACCAAATCATTAATAATGCTAAAGGGGATTTTATTTACAAACTCCATTTTAATGCTGAAAAAAAAGATGATCAAATTTTAACTTCCGCGCTTTTAGAAATAAAATCAGAAGTGAAAAACAATTTACTTCCTCAAACTAAAAAAACGTAAAAACGAACAATATTTTAAAAAATTAGATCAAGATCGTAAAAATAAAAATTTAGAATTCGCTCTTTTAGTAAGTGAATTAGAATACGACCAAGAAAACGATATTCCTGTTAAAAAAGTGCCTGAATATGAAAATATGTTTATTGTGAGGCCATCTTATTTAGTCGTTTTTCTTAACATTATTACCGCTTTAGGGCGTAAACATAAAGAATTAATTATGAATTATTTTCAAGAAAAGCAAGAGTTTAAAAAAGAACAAAAAATTAAAGATGATTTTCAAACGATGAAAAACGAAATCTTAGATAATTCCTTTAAAAATATCTAACTCTTTATTTGAATCTTATGAAATAATTCAAACTAAAATTAATACTATTTTAGAACGCCATTTTAAAACAGTTTTAAATAAGATTAATAACTTTAAAATTGATAAAATTATTCAAAAAATTAACCATTTGGAGGAATAATAATAAATTTATTAAAACATTTTCACTGTCTTTACGTAACCAAATAATAATTTGGTATAATGGATAATGTAATTTATAATATTGATATTTAAAATCTAAATATTTTTTATTATTAAATTTCTATTTTGTTCATTTTATCTCGTTAGAAAGAAAAGCTAAATCTTTGAAAAAAATTAGTGTTTTGCTTAATTATTTTAAAAAAACTTATCATAAAATAATTAAGTTTAATGTTTTACTTTTGGCTTTGGTTTCGCTAACTCTTTTGTTAGGCGGATTTCATAGTTTTAATCTTTTTTTAGAAAAAGATAATTTTGTTAAATTCAGATGGTATTATTTTTTTTCTTTTTCGAAACAGTGTCTCTTTTTAATCTTAATTACTGTTTTTTTAATGATTTTTCAAAAAAATAAACGTATTACTGATATTTTTGCTTTATGTTCTTTGGTGAGCGTTATTATCAACACTATCTTTTTGCGTTCTTTTATTAGGGATTGGAATATTTACCCTTCTTCAGGTGTACCATTTTTTAATTTAATTATTTATTTTTTAGAATATATCATTATTCCTATTTGTTTTGTTATTTTTTATTTTATTAACGGTTCTTTTAAAGTTGATTACAGTATGTTAGGTTTAACGTTAATTCATCCTTTACTTTATTTCATTGATAGTTATTTAGTTAATTTATTGATGAATTGGCCTGAAGAAAAAATTTTCAGTACTCGTTTTTTTGCTAAACAATTGATTAATTATGATAACCAAAAACATCTCTTTATTTCTTATTGCAAAATTTTTCTCGCTTTTTTCTTTTTAACTACCGGGATTATCTTTTTACAAAAAAAGAAAAAATTTCTTTGGTGGAAAAGTGTATTTTTCTTCTCCCTTTTATTTTTTGTTTCTTTTATATCCCTTCAATCCAAAGAATGGTTGCACGCTAAAGAAGTGGTTTTACACCCTACCACCATGGGAGCTGGTATTTTCCCTGAAGCGCAAGAAATGTCTGAATATTTTCAAACAGTTTCAGATTTAACCCCGGAAGAACTCAAAAAAAATAATAATAAAATTTTAGAATTAGGTTCCGGTTGTGGTAATGTTACTCAATATTTAATAGAAAAATTTGGGGCAGAAAATATAATAGCTGTGGAATTAGATGACTTTTTATGCAAAGAATTAAAAACTCATTTTCCTGGTTTGAAAGTTATTCAAGGTAATGCCGCTCATTTCGAAACTTTACTCAAAAAAGAAAAAATAACGCATCAACAAATTAAAGGAATTGTTTCCACTTTACCGGTCGGTATTTTCAATCCTCAAGATTTTCAAAGTTTAAAAACCAGTATTAAAAAAATAGTGGTCCAAAATAATATTAAATATATGAATTATCGTTTTAAAATGTTTGAAACTGAAACTAGAGAAATGCCAGAACTGAAAAAAAGTCATAATTTCATGTTTATTTCGGAAATGGTAATGCCTTTAAGTGTTTATACTTACGTTAAAAAATAAAATTTAATTTTATATCAATGCAACGTATTTTTTACTTAAAAGAACCTTTTTAAGGTTCTTTTTTTATCATTTATGAGGATATATGCAATAAATAAAAAGATATTTTAAGAAAATAATTCTCTTTATATCGGTAAATTTATGGTTTTATTTCTAAAAAAAAAGAGTTTCACTGTTTTTTAAAAAAATATTTATTTTT
>NZ_AKIN01000050.1:0-1744 GCF_000309405.1 Vaccinium witches'-broom phytoplasma str. VAC | reverse complement strand
ATAGTTTCTTGTTCTAACAATGTGTTAGCTATTTTATCTAATAAATATTTATTTTCTTTAATTATTTTTCTTGTTTCTTCCATACATTAATCTATTATTTTTTTAATTTCTATATCAACATGTTTTTTATCTGTATCTTGGACTGATCCTAAATCAGACATCCCTAATTTAGTTACCATTTGAGTCGCTATTTGGGTCGCTGATTTGAAATCACCGTAAGCTCCGTTATAAATATTATCAAACATTAATTCTTCGGCTGCTCTTCCGCCTAAATAAGAGATAATATTAGCTAACATTCTTTTCTTAGAGAAAAAGAAAGTTTCTTTTTCTGGAAGCATTAAATTATAACCACCAGCATTGCCTCTAGGAATAATAGTTACTTTTTGGACCTTCGGAGCATGTTTTAATTTTAAACCAATGACTGCATGTCCAGCTTCATGATAAGCTACCATTTTCTTTTCTTCTTCATCATATTTACGGGATTTTTTTGCTGGACCCATTAAAACTCGATCAATAGCTTCATATAATTCTTCATTTGTTATTGTTTCTTTATCATTTCTAACTGTTAAGATAGAAGCTTCATTTAAGACAGAAGCTAATTGAGCACCGCTCATAGAAGGCGTTTGTTTAGCGATTTGAGAAAAATCAACCGATGGATCTAGTTTTTTATTTCTCGCATGTACCTTTAAAATAGCTTCTCTAGCTTTAACATCAGGCAAACCAACTGTAAATTTACGGTCAAATCTTCCTGGTCTTAATAAAGCAGGATCCAACATATCAGCTCTATTAGTAGTGCCAATAATAATAATTCCTTTAGAAGTAGTAAAACCATCCATTTCGGTTAATAATTGGTTAAGAGTTTGATCCTTTTCTTGAGAACCGCCACTATTCCCGCCACCTCTTTTACCAACTAAAACGTCAATTTCATCGATAAATAAAACACAAGGAGCGTTTTGTCTTGCTTCTTTGAATAACGATCTTATTCGGGAAGCGCCGACTCCGACATATTTTTCTATAAACTCAGAACCTGAAACAGAATAAAAAGGTACTTGAGCTTCACCAGCTAAAGCTTTCGCTAATAAAGTTTTTCCTGTTCCTGGCGGCCCTTCTAATAAAACTCCTTTTGGAATAGAAGCTCCTATATCTTGGTATTTTTTAGGATTTTTTAAAAAATCAATTAATTCTTGCATTTCTTCTTTTTCTTCTTCATTACCAGCCACATCTTGGAAAGTGAATGAACTTCTTTTAGAAGAAGAAATTTTTTTATAAGATGAACTATCATTTCTTAAAAACATTTCTCCCCAATAACCTAACAATAAAAAAGTGCAAATAGGACTTAAAAACTTATCTATCGTGCCTTTAATATCGTAATTAATAATGATGTTAAATAAATAATATTTTTTAAATCGATAAATACCGTTCGATCTTTTTGGATTCAGGATATATTTATCTAATACATCTGATACAATAGCTAAAAAATAAAAAATAATTAACATAATAATGATGTTTTTAAAACTAATTTTTTGTTTTAATTTCTTAATGAATTTAATATCAATTCACCCTGATAATACCTTTCTTTAATTTTTGGCTATATAATTGACTAATGGAATATTAAATCGATAATCTTTGATTAAAGCTAATACTTTTTTAAATATTTCTTCATATGTTTGTTTGAGGTGCCCCACAAAAGTGGATCCAAAAGGAAACAACTAATTGAACCAAATTGTTTATTAATTAAAATAAA
>NZ_AKIN01000051.1:0-2577 GCF_000309405.1 Vaccinium witches'-broom phytoplasma str. VAC | reverse complement strand
TAAAAAAACCAAAACATAAGGAGAAAAACCAATTATGATTAAAAAACAAATGCAACAAAAAATACTTTCTCTTGAAAAACAATTAAAATTATTATATATTACAATAAACTCTAAAAAGAAAAAAGGCGGTTTAAATATGTTAAATAAAGAAAAAGTTAATGTTTTTGATGTTGCTCTTTATATTGTTAAAAACAATCCTCATTCAACTACTAAAATGAAGCTAAATAAAATGATTTATTACGCTCATGCAAAACATTTAGTACAGACTAAAAAACCCCTTTTAAAAGAACAAATCCAAGCTTGGATTTACGGCCCTGTTTTCCCTGAATTGTGTACACAACTAAAAGAATTTACTTATAAACCATTAAAACCCGATTCTTTATCAATGGGAGATATAACTAAAATAAATGCCACGCAAAAACAAATTCTTGATGATATTATTTCATTATATGGCGATAAAGAAGCCTATTTTTTATCTCAACAAACTCACGAAGAAGACCCGTGGAAAAATGTATATTATAAAAATTCTAATTGGTCTAAAAACATTATTAAAAATAAAGATATTTTAGAATATTTTTCTAAAAATGCTAAACACATTTATTAATATGGTTTAAACAGTTAATAATCTTTTTCGTTATCGATTTGATCAAACTTTAACAGATATTTCAAGTTTTAAAAAAATAAAAGAATTTGCGCAAGTTTTAAACAAAGTTATCATTCCATTAAATAAATATATTGAGTATACATGGCAACAAATGAAAGAATCGTATAATAAAGGACCTAGATATCATTCAGTCCCAAAAGGCAACCTTTCTAAAAAAGGGTTCGAACGTACTGTTATACTTTCTGAAGATGAACCTATTTATCAAATAGCTCTTAATTTGAAAGAACGTGTTTATGGTATAACTGTTGGCAAACATTTTGTTGTTATTGCCTATGATCCAAACCATAAAGGAAATACAAAGAAAAAATAAATTATTTGAATAATATTACTATTAAGATAAATTTGCAAGCTTATCTTTTTTATTATATTTTCTAAAATACCTTATCATTCTTCAAATTTAATTTGGTTATAATAATACTTGATTGTCTCAATTTGCTTTAATAACGAATAAAATTTGCGATTTTATTTTTGCAATTTAGAGATTATTATTTTTATATTAAAAATTCCAACAATAAAGTAACCAAAAAAAGTCCGCGAAGGTTCCTTTTTTCTTTTACCCAAACAACAACACACAACAGGCAAGGCCATTAAATCAAAAAACCAAAGGGGGCAAACAAACCATGATCAAAAACAAATCCTTAAAAAAGTTTTTATAACCCTTTCTTTTATAATCACTATTTTTTTCATTAACCCTATTTTCGCCCATAACTATTTTCACAAACAAACAAAATCACAAATAAAATTAATAGACTGGGAAACCTTTGCAACAGGATGGATTTGCACCCAACCAAAAATGAAAAGACACGATATGAACGTTCTAGATATAAACGATATTCCTCATATCTTAAAATATTACAATTTGTCAGCATCCGTTAATAAACAAATACCAACTTCATTTAATCAATATAACGAATCATTTATACATTGGCACCTAAAAAATCCTCCTTCAGGCCTTTTAGGAGTCTATTTTAAACCACGTTTAAATCCTTTTAAAATAGAATACCCCTATGCAGATAACAAATACACCTTAGAAGACCTTTTAAAATACGAAATCGCCATCGAAGAAGCCTTTGTCTTCTGGGACGCCAAACAAAAACCTCAAGATGAAAACGTAAATATCAAAATAATAGTAACTGAGATTTTGGCAAATAAAAGTAAAGAAGAAGTAATTAATAATTATTTAATACAAAAGAACATCATCAAACAACCTAAACTCATCAAATTAGGTTGTTACAACGTCACACCTAATACTGGTTTAGTGTTGCCTTTGCCTCAAGAAACTTTCCATGATATTCAAATAGATGCTATTTACTTTGATGATGGAATTCGTATTATGGACCCTCAACAGGGAAATATCCAAGATCTCTTAAAACTTTCTAATGGCGCTAAAAACATCTATCTTTTCATCTTCAACACTATAAAAAGAGCAATCCACATTAATATTCCAGACTCTCTTAACCCCTACGAACAGATTCGAGATTGGAAAAGAGCCAACAATTTATATGTTTATGAAGGAGAATATAACAGAGAATCTAAAAGCGGCAATAGTCCTATAACTATTACCGAACCCGCTTATAAAGAAATTAATATTTCATATGCTATTAATTTATTAGAAAATAATTTTGAAACTGAAGATAAAATATATCGGATTACTTGTCAAGATACAAAACCAAAAAGAGATATTTTAATGGACTACCAAAAAGATTATATTGCATGGTTAAACCAATGTTATATCAAATATGGCTGTACCTACCAAGGAGAAACAATTAGAAACAAATTAGGTCGTTCATCTAGAACCCTTTATGATGAAAATGGTAATACTCATTATTATAGATATGAAGGAGGAATCTTTTTTGACAATTGGTATATCGACGGCAACGATTGTTCTTCAGGTGGTGATCGTTGGCAAACAA
>NZ_AKIN01000052.1:0-2019 GCF_000309405.1 Vaccinium witches'-broom phytoplasma str. VAC | reverse complement strand
ATTAAAAATAAAAGATGAGTTAGGAATAATAAAATAATAGTTAATAAGGTTAAGTTGAGTCGCTTGGTTTAGTAATTAAAAAATAATGACTTATATTGGCGAACCAATTATTTAACTTTGTTAAACAAGTATTAATTAGGTTCCACATGATTATTAGTTTTAGCAGTTGTGAGATATTGATAAAAATTTGGACTACTATATTCCTTTGTTTTAGCCTTTTTAATGATTAATTGATAAGTAAAAAGATAGAATTTAATTAAATAATTAATAAAAACGAAAGGGATGAATAAGATAGAAATAATGATTAAAAAGATGATTTTACTGGGTAAAGATGGTAATATTTTTTTAATGAAAATGAGTTTTAGGGTTTCTTTTTTATTAAATTTATTTGAGCAATAAACAAAGACTCTTAAAAGAGTCTTTGTTAGTGGATGTTTTTTTATTGATCTTCTGGAATAATATTTAAATCTAAATTTATTTTTTTTGGTTTTTTATTACTAAATTGACATTCGAATTTTTGTTCAATACCTGAACAACACCATTGTTCTATTTCTTTAATGGAAGCATTTTTCAAATTTGGATTTTTTTGTTTTATATTTTGAATTATTTCTTTTTTGTTTTTTTACCAATCTAAAAAATTTATTAACTTTTTCGTCCGTAGGTTCTTTTTCTAAAATTTGTTGATTTTTATTGTTTTGCATAGCTATAACTGATTGATTATTAAACATAAATAATAATCCTATAAAAATTATTAAACAGATATAAACTGTTCTTATATTAAATTGTTTTTTAATTTAAACATTAATGAAAACTCTTTTAATTTGTTATTGCCAATCAGAGCTGGTTCTTTTAAATTCGACTTCTTTATTTTTTTATCGTTATTGTGTTGATCTTTGAAAATAGATAAAGTTTTGCGGACAGGATTGAAGTGGAGGTGTAAATGGGTTAGTTCGAAGTTTTCATTGTGAACGAAAGTATTACCAAGATAATACTCTTTATCTTCGGTTAAGAAGTGTTTCGGACCTTTGTATTTAATAATTAATTTGTTATTACCTTGGGCCTTTGTGTTGTTGTTTTTCTAACGTAATATTATGTTTTGTTACGTAATAAATAACTACCATCTTTCATATAAAAAGATGCGTTTTCGAAACCGTTTAGAGCGGTGAGGTTAAAGGTTATAAGTATAACCAGCTTTATTCCAACGGTCGAAAGCGTGATGGTATTTAATGTAGCAAACAAGGTTGGTAGGTTAGGGATTGGGTAATTATACGATTTTCGCAAAGGTGTAATTCTTTTATTAGTTTTTATTCCCAATCTGTCAAACTTTTAAGTTTATTTTTAATATCAAGGATTTCTTGGGTTTTGTCTTTGATCGTTTGTTCGTATTTTTCGGGAGTTTGGTTCAAAGTTATTAATTCTTTTTCCAATTGAGGTATTTTGTTGACTTGATGTATTTGGTTTAATTCACTGTTAATGTTGGTTACTAATTCTGATTTAGTTCAAGAATGTTGTTGACGGTAATAATTAATCCCGTTTAAGACATCAAAAGTGTAACGGCATTCTATTTTAGTATTGTCTTTAGGTTTGGCTAAATATTGATTAATTCCTTGACTCCATTGATAATATTGGTTTTTGCAAGCTTCTCAGCGTTGTTTGGTTTGTTGATAATCGGAGTTAATTTTTAATTTGATTTTTAAAGCTTCTGTCCAGATCAGAAGGCAACATGATAGGGCAATTCAGAGGGTTTTTGGTTTGTCATTTAGCGGTTTTTTTGTAGGTTTCTTCGATAATGGTTGTTAAATCTCTATAATGATTGTTTGTTTAGATAATTTTAAATGTTTTAACGTCTTTGATTGTTTCGAATATTGTTTCTTATTTGTTGATTTCTTATTTGTTGATTTATTTGATCGATTTGTGTATTAACTTGAAAGAGTAGGCGATAAGTGAATAAAGTTGTTTTTCTATTTAAATAAAAATTAAATAAAAGGAGATTTAAATGTCTAGAAAAAGAAGTTATCG
>NZ_AKIN01000053.1:0-2148 GCF_000309405.1 Vaccinium witches'-broom phytoplasma str. VAC | reverse complement strand
AAAAGAAAATTGCATATTCGATCTTATAATGATGCTTTATACATTAAAATACGTTGTTTTGCGTTCAATTTTTGTTGTTGAAGTGTTTATTCCAGCAGCTTTTAAATCTTCTTTTGTATATCCAAGTTCGTAGAATCTGAACAATAAATAACCACCATCTGATAATTGTTTAAGTGTACACCCGGCATCTAATAATTCCTTAGCATGATACAAAGCATATCTCAATTCTTTAATTGTATACCCAGCATCTAATAATTCCTTAGCTGTAAATCTAGCAGCTCTTAAATTATCGGCGTTATATCCGCCATCTCTTAATTCTCTGACTGTAAATCCAGCAGGTTTTAATTCCTTAGCTTCGTACAAAAAATCATCTTTTAATTCCTTAGCTGTAATACCACCATCTTTTAATTTTTTAATTGTAAAGTCAGCATCTTTTAATTCTTTAACTATATACCCAGCATCTCTTAATTCTTTAACTGTAAATCCGGCATTTTTTAATTCTTTAACTGTAAAACCATCAGTTTTTAATTCCTTAGTTGTATATCCTAATCTTTTATAAACACCTTCTTTTAAATCAAAATGTTCTTTCAATTGTTTTGCTTTATATCCGGCAGCTTTTAATTCTTTTAATTCATCGAAATAAAATGATGGGAAATTTTGAACATCTTGTAATGTATACCCAGCATCTAATATTTGTTTCAATGTAAAACCGCTTTCTTGTAATTGGAACGCTGTAACCCCTAATTTTTTAAAATCTGATACTGTTTTATAAAGTTTAGTTTTGAACAATTTAATCTTACCATTTTTATCTGTTTCTTTATATTTTTCTTCATTAGTATCAAATTCTTCAATAGAACCATCAATATTTTTACGTTTTATTAATTTTTCGTTAACAGGATTATATTCCATCCATACGCCATCAGGTAAAGTTTTTTTAATTAATTTACCATGAGTACCATATTCGTAAATATTTTTATATTTATCTTTTTTTTTTAATAAAAGACCATTATTTTTATCATATTCGTAAATATTGCCATCTAAATCAATCTTTTTTACTAATTTATGAGTAAATAAATTATAATATTCTATTTCACCAGTATCTCTTCTTAATTCATAAGGAGCGCTTGTTAAACGTTCATTTTCTTGTTTTAACTTTATATTTTCCTCATGTAAAGCGTTATTTAATTTTTTAGCTTCTTCGGAAATATCTTTATTTAAAGTTATTCTTCTTTCTTCGGTTTCTAAATGATATTGATAAGCAATACTACCAAACCAAAAAAGCAAAAACAATAATGTTGCAGTAGTAATAAGAAAAGGCACTATTCTCCAATGTCTACCTTTCCATTCAAATGTACTCATAATTAAAATTCTCCTATTTCATTTTAAATAATTTAAAATTTATTTATTATTTCTTTGTTTTTAAACCCATAAATATATAAAACTCATTACAAAAGAACAAACAAAACCTAATACATTATAACTTTTTTTAATAACAATAACCAAATGTTTAAAACAATAGCCATAATATCTAAAATTCTTAAAACAATTTTAAATAATCCATTAATAACTAAAACAAAAATATTAAAAATAAAAGAAACAATTTTAGAAAAAATATTAACAGTATAACTAAGCATTAAATAAGTTTTTTCTGATAATTCATCAAAAAATGCTTTAACAGAAGTCCCAACAACAGGAATAGCAGAAACCAAAGCAGAAAATATTTTTGTCAAACCAGCTGTTGAAACAACAGCGGCCAAACTAGTAAGAGTTAATTTTGTAACAACCTCTAACAAATTAGAAAAATTTTTTAATAATTCTAATAATTTATCATTTATAGAAATAAAAACTTTTAATCCTTCAATTAAAAAACTAAATAAAGAACTAAATAATTTTAAAGGATAAATTAAAGTAGTTAATTTTTCCCATATAAAAATAACAATCATTTTAATAAAATTAAATATATTAAGAAAATTAATATTCCAACCAACATTAAAACCAAACAAAAAAGATGATTTAGTAAAAAAAATATTATAAAAAAAATTATACAACAAATAAAATAAAGCTTTAAAATCAAAAGAAATTAAATATTTTAAAACAGATAAATTAAAAATCATTTTCATTATTTTCTATAATTAAAGGAGTTTTTAT
>NZ_AKIN01000054.1:0-2729 GCF_000309405.1 Vaccinium witches'-broom phytoplasma str. VAC | reverse complement strand
GGCGACCGTTATTACTCCATTATTAGTTTCATTAATGATAGAAAAATTAAGAATAACTTTAGTTAAAATATTACTAATTCTAATAGAAAAAATAGATAAAAACAATTGAAATAATTTTTTTAAAAAATTTTTATCAAAAGAAGCTTTTGTCAAATTAATTCTAAAAAGATTTTTTTTATTAAAAATAATAAAAAAAGAAATCACAGTTAATAAAAAATCAGATATTAAAGTGGAAAGAGAAACATAAAAGACATAATTTTCTAAATTTTCTTCAAACGAAAGTCGTTTATCAGGCGAAATACAAACACAAAGGAAATAAGAAATAAATATTTTTAGAAAAAAATTGAACAAATTTAAAAAGAAAACTTTAGAATTATGTTTTTGAATTCTTTCAAAACCTAAAATAATCATATTAATGGTAACAAAAACTAAAGAAGATAAAGAAAGTAAAAAATAACTTTTTCCGTATTTATCTTCAATAAAGTCTTCGTTAATATTTAATAATTTTAAAAAAGATGCTCTCAAATATATGAAAAAACTTAAAACAAAAATTACAAAGAAAAAAGAAAATACTAAAAAAAAATTAGATAATTTATTCATTTTTTCAAAGTTTTTTAAACTATATTCCCTAGCTATTAAAGAAATTCCGGCAATGATAATGGAAAAAACAAAAGTAAAAATTATTTTTTTAGCTCCATTAATTTGCGAAAACATACTTATTTCTTTTAAACCAAATTTATTTTTTAAGAAAAATAAATCAATATTATTAGAAATATTGTTAAAAACTAAATAAATCATCATAGGAAAAGAAGAAAATAAAATAAATTTCCATATGTTTGTTTCTTTTATTTTTTGTGTTTTTTTTTCTAAATCATTCATTTAAAAAAATACCCCCTACCTTATGAAGGTATAAGATTTTTTAAAAATTTTTTTTATTGCCATCCGATACCTAATTTTTTCTTAACTTTTTTTATTTTTGTTTCTGCAATAAAACTGGATTTTTTTGCTCCTTTTTCAAAAATTTCATATAAAATAGAGTTTTTATTATAAAAAGCAAATTTCTTTTGAATTTCATCAATTGTTTCCGCCACTACATCAGAAACTTTTTCTTTTAAAATTTGATAAGAAGAATTTAAAAAATATTTTTCAGTTTCTTCCATTGATAAATCTTTTAAAGCTGAATAAATGGTTAAAAGGTTTGAAATTCCTGGTTTTTTTTCTACATCATAATAAATTTTTTTATCCGAATCGGTGACAGATCTCATAATTTTTTGTCTAATAATCTTCAAATCTTCTGAAAGAAAAATACAACCTTTATCATTTTGTGGATCCAATTGAAAACTTTTACTCATTTTTTTAGTCGGTTCGGTTAAAGATTTAATTGTATGACCCATTTTTAAAAATTCAGGAATAACAAAAGTTTCTCCATATAAACTATTAAAACGATCAGCTAAATCGCGAGTCAATTCTAAATGTTGTTTTTGATCTTGACCAACCGGAACCACATTAGCGTCATAAAGTAAAATATCTGAAGCCATTAAAAGAGGATAAGTATAATAAGAAGTTCTTATGTTTTGACTAGAATTATTTTTTTTCTGTTCTTTAAATTGGATCATTCGGTTTAATTCGCCTAAATAAGAAGTAGACTCCATTATATAACTCAAATAAGTATGTTGAACAACTTCTGATTGAACAAATAAATTAACCTGAGAAGATTCTAAACCTGAAGCTAAATAAAGAGCCGCGATATTTTTAATTCTTTTCTTTAATAATGTTGGTTCTTGAAATTTTGTTAAAGCGTGTAAATCAGCAATAAAAACATAAAGATCATATTCTTGATTAAATTTTTTTTGAAAATTAACTAACGGTTTAACGACTCCTAAATAATTTCCTAAAGTTAAATCTCCAGTTGGCTTTATTCCCGTCACTAATCTTTTTTTTGCAATTGACATTTTTATCAACCTTTTTTTAAATTTAATTATTTTTTTAATCGTATATAATTATATTACCTTTTAAAAAGCTTTTTTTATCATTAAATTTATTCTTAAAATATAGAACAAAGAAAAAAAGGAACGAAAAGAAAAAAGTTAAAATCAGTATTCTAAAAAAAACAGCTGTTTTTCCTCCAATATTTCTCATATCGAATAATGGTTCGCCAAATAATTTATTAATTTCTTTGCCTCGATAAGAATGCTGTTTATGACATTGAATATTAGGATAAGGAAAAAAACATTTATCCCCTCCTTTTTTACAATTACGATAACCTTTATTAGGAGAGAATAACAACAAATAATAAAAAGAGAGAAATAAAATAGGGTGAATGAAAGTTAAAAATATTTTTCTAAAATTATTAAAATTAACTGGAATAAAAAAGAAAAAAAGAACGAAATAAGAAAAAGGTATTAAAACGTGTTGTGAAATACTTAAAGCACGCCAAATTCTATCTTCTAAATTATTATTTCTTATAATTTGAACAAAATCACTGCTTTCAGGCGTCCAAAATGGATGAAGGAAAAGATTGTAAATAAAAGTAGTTAATAAAGCATATACCATAATAATAATTATCAATAAAGAATGAATTTTTTTATTTTTACTTTTAAGAAAAAAAGATAATAAAATTAATAAAACCGCAATATTCATTTGAAAAGTAAAATATTTTAAATATCTTAAAAAAACTTCTTTACAAAAAAAAATTCCCTTTTCTTGTTTAGAAAAAATAAAAAAAGTTA
>NZ_AKIN01000055.1:0-6451 GCF_000309405.1 Vaccinium witches'-broom phytoplasma str. VAC | reverse complement strand
TTTTTTATTTTACCAATAAAACATATAATTAAACAAGCATTTCTCTATATCGTAATATCGTAATTTGAAAAGAATTAGAAATAAGTTAATATCCTTCATCCTTCATTAATCAACATTTTTGATTGAATTTGTTACGAAAAACAATTTTTGTATAATATATTATAAATATCAACTTTTAATTACTTTTTTTATATTTTTAAAAGTTTATATTTATGTCTATATTATAAACTTTTAAAATTAAAAGTCAACTTTTTAATTTACTTTTTTTAAATTTTTTTATATGATGGAAGTTGATATATTAGTGTTTAAGGCGTAAAAGAAGATAATTGTTTTTAAGAGGTGAGGAGATAGAGGTTTTTTTGTTTAACACCTTTAAAGCTTGGAAAAACTGTATTAGAGGTTAATGCATCAAGATGGAATCAGCTTTTAATAAAGAAAATGTTGCTCAATATCTCTTTTTTGTTAAAAAAAATGTTTTTAAAAACAAAAAAAGAGTATAATAAAAATGTAGTAATTTCAACAACGTATAAATTATTTAAAATAAATCTCATTATTAACAATATAATCCTTTTTTTAGAGATAATTAATCATTAACAATCATTAAGTTCCAACAAAATAGATTTTTTTCTAATCACATTATTAGATTAATTTATCAAAAAAATATCTATTAAAGCATCATAGGTTTATTTATTAGTTATTATCAGTTATTAAAAAAAATTTTAAAACTGAAACAAATCTTTTAAAACAATTACCTTTTATAACCACGAATTAACAATTCATTTTCTTACGATATAACCTAAAATATGTTAAAATACACCACAAAATTATAAATTTAATTCCGCTTTTATATTAATAATACTATCTTTTTTTATAAATGCCCTCATTTTTGATTCAAAAATTTCCTTTCCGAATCTGACATATCGAAAAAAATATAAAATATCCCTTTTAATCCATAAAGGGGATAAATATAAATTGTATGAATGTTGCTTTTTTGATGCGATAATTGTTTTTCTCTTTTGAACATTCAAGCAATACTATATATATCAATCCCCACAATAGATCAAAAAAAGCTGTTAAATTAAAAATAATTCACATTTACCGCATAAAAATATTTTCAAATACTAAAAGGAAAAAAAATGAAAAAAATTAATGTATTCGTTATTTCAACAATTTTAATTGTTTTAGTTTTTTTGTCTTCTGTTTATTTTATACAACAACAAAATAAACAAAAAATCAACCAAAAGAATAAAAAAACCATCGTGACCACAACTAATATGTTATACGATTTAACACAGCATATTTTATATGATAAATTTAACGACAATAACATTCCTGATAAAAAGTCACCAAATAACCAATTGATCGATAATTTATTAGAATTAAAAAAACCTATGATGGGAGTAGGCGTTGATCCTCATAATTATAAACCTCTCCCTAACCATCGTTTGATTATTTTACAAAGTGATTTAATAGTGATAAATGGGCTCCATTTAGAAGCTAACATGGAAAAAGCTTTTCAATTATTAATTTCTGAAGAAAAGCCAGATAAATTATTTAATGTTGGAGAAAAATTGAAAGAAAATCCAAATAACCACATAATACAACATGATGGTGTAGATGATCCGCATATATGGTTTAATTACGAATTATGGATGGAAGTCGGAGAATTATTAAAAGAAGAAATAAAAAACTTAATTGATAAAACTGAAAAAACAGACGGCGAAACAAAAACAAAAGCTAAAGGTATTTTAAATGACAATTTCACAAATTATAAAAACACAGTAATTAATAAAATAGACGAAGCTATCAAAACATTACAAAGTATACCCGAAAACAAAAGATATTTAGTCACTTCTCATGATGCTTTTTCTTATTTTGGAAAAGTAGCTTGCTTAGAAATAGAAGCTATCCAAGGCACTTCTACTCAAACAGAAGCTAGTATTGGCGACATTAGAAGAATAGCTCAAAACATTAAAGATAAACAAATAAAAGCCATTTTTACCGAAAGTTCAATGACAAACAACACATTACAAAGTTTAAAAGAAATGGTAGGAAAAGGCGATTATCACATTAAAATGTGTGAAGGTGAAAACGGTTTATTTTCCGACTCTTTAAATGCTAATTTAAATTATTTACAAACATTTTTACATAATATCGAAATAATTATAAAGGAACTGAATAAATGAATAAAAAAAGAGCTATTACTATTAAAGATTTAACGGTGGCTTACCATTTAAAACCGGTTTTATGGGATATTGATTTAGATATCTTCCCAGGTTCTATAATGGCCATTATCGGACCTAATGGAGCAGGGAAATCCACTTTATTAAAAGCTATTTTAAATTTAATTCCTAAAGTATCAGGAGAAATTTTATTTAATAACCAAAAATATCAACAAATTTATAAAAAAATAGCTTATGTTCCGCAAAGAAATACTGTGGATTGGGATTTCCCTATTAACGTTTTTGAAGTTGTTTTAATGGGTAGATATGGTTCTTTAGGTTGGTTTAAAAGACCTAAAACAAAAGATAAACAAATTACTTTAGAGGCTTTAAAAAAAGTAGAAATGCTAGATTTAAAAGATCGCCAAATTTCCGAACTTTCTGGCGGTCAACAACAAAGAGTTTTTTTAGCCAGAGCTTTAGCTCAACAAGGAGACTTTTATTTAATGGATGAACCATTTCAAGGGGTCGATTCTAAAACAGAAAAAGCTATTATGTCAGTTTTAAAAGAGTTGAAAAATCAAGGAAAAACAGTATTAGTGGTTCATCATGATTTAAATACGGTTACACACTATTTTGATTACGTCACTTTGTTAAATGTGAAAAAAATCAATAGTGGACCAGTTAAAGAGGTTTTTACTCCAGAAAACCTTAAAAAAACTTATCAATTTGATTTTTTTAAAAAATTTTCCAATAATTCTAAAGAGGAGTCTGATAAATGATGGAAATTTTTCGTTTAATTAATGATATTAGTTATCAATTAATTGGTATCGCTGTTTTAGGTTTATCTGCGGCTATTTTAGGCGTTTTTGTGGTTTTAAATAAAAAAGCTTTAGTAGGAGATGTTTTATCTCATGTTTCTCTACCAGGAATCGTATTAGCTTATTTTGTACATGGTTTAATTATGGGAGATGATTCTGCCAAACAACCCGGCATATTAGTTTTAATCATAGGAGCTTTTATAATATCTATAATAGCTTTATCTTTAATAGAAATGATTAAAAAAAATTCACCCATCCAATATGACGCTATTTTGGCTTTAATTCTGTCGGCTTTTTTTGGTTTAGGACAGATGCTTTTATCTATTATACAACAAAAAAACTCCAATCCTTCTATCGCTCAATTAGAAAAATTAACCCTTGGGCAAATAGCTTCTATGTCTAACAAAGATGTATATACGGTGTGTATAATTGCTCTTTTGGTTTTAACCCTTATTTATGTGTTTAAAAAAGAATTAAAAATATTTATTTTTGACCCTTCCTTTTCTCAAAGTGTTGGATTTAATGCTAAAATAATGAAAAAAATCATTAATGTTTTAACCATAACTGTTGTTATTATTGGTTTAAGGATTGCTGGAATTGTTTTAATGAGCGCTTTTATCATTGCTCCTGCAATATCTGCCCGACAATGGAGTGATAAATTAAAAATAAATATTTTTTTAGCCTCTCTTTTTTCCTTAATAGCTGGTTTTTTAGGCACTATTTTTAGCGTTATTGATATAGGTTGGCCGCATGTTCCTACTGGTCCGATTATTACAATCTTTTTATCTTTATTTGTTTTTATTTCTTTATATTTGGCCCCTAAACATGGTATTTTAAAAACCCGTTTACAAAGTAACCAATATCAAAAAAAAATTAAAAAATATAAATTTTTGATTCATATCTATAACCAAAAAGATCAACAAATAGAACATGAAAATTATCCCGTAGAAGCTTCGTTTTTGGAACAAAAATACCTCGCTTATAATCAAAAAAAAATTACTTTAACTGTAAAAGGGCAACAATTAGTAGAAAAATTAATGAAAGGGGAATTTCATGATTAATAATTTTTCCGAATTTAGCAATAATTTTGATTTTAATAGTTTTTTTATCGCAGTTTTAACAGCTATGGCTGCCTCTATTTTAGGTGTTTTTTTAATTTTAAAAAGAATGCCGATGGTAATTGATGCTATTAGTCACAGTGTTTTATTAGGTATTGTCTTAACTTTTTTAATAGTGCGGGATCTTAATTCTCCTTATTTAATCATGGGAGCTACGTTAATAGGTGTTTTTACATCTTATTTGAGCGATATCCTCTCTCAACATAGCAAAATTAACGAAGATGCAGCTATTGGAATTACTTTTGCTTTTTTATTCGCTTTAGCAGTCTTTATCATAACTATTTATATTCGTGATGCTCATTTAGATATTGACGCCGTTTTTACTGGTAGTTTAGAATTCATAAATAGCAGTAAAATTAAAATTATTTTATCTGTTTTTTTACTGAATTTATTCTTTTGCCTAGTCTTTTATAAAGAATTAAAATTATCTCTTTTTGATAAAAATTTAGCTGTTTCTTTAGGTTTTTATCCTACTTTAATCAATTATATTTTAATCACTTTAGTCTCCGCAACATCCGTAGCCGCCTTTGAAATGTCGGGTTCTATACTAATGATTTCCTTTTTTATCGCACCTGCGGCTACCGCTTTATTAATTACTAAAAATTTATTTAGTAGTGTTTTATTTTCTATGTTTTTCGCTTTTCTAGGAGTTTTTGTAGGTTATAGTGCGGGTATTTGGTTTAATATGACTTTATCAGGTGCTATTTCTTCAGCGATGTTATTAATTTTTTTATTATTCTTTATTTTTGAAACCAAAAATGGAGTAATAACCAAATTAATCCAAAAGAATAAACAAAGAAAATATTTTGGGATGATTAACTTATTGATTCATATCCAAAACCACGAAAAAAAAGAAAATATTATTCAAACCCAAAAATCCTTAAAATGGTCTTCTTCTTTTTATCAAAAATGTTTAAAAAAAACATTTCAAGAAGGTTATGTTCAATTAGAAGGCGAAAAATTACATTTAACCCATAAAGGAGAAGAACTTTTAATCCAACAACAAGAAATATTAGGAATATAAGTGTTATTTTGTATTTTTTACATATTATCAACTATATTTTTACAATATAAAAAGTGCGCTGTTTCTTTTTTTTAGACAACTTTTGTCTTTAAAATTATTCTTTAAAACTTAAAATTAAGTGATAATTTCATATCTTTTCAAACTAACAAAGTATTTTCATTAGACGAAAAAAGTGTCTAATTTTTTTTTATAATTGGCTAGTTTCAAAAGATATTTATACTAATATTTTATCCCTTCACTATATAGTTAGGTAAAAAAAGTTAAAAACTCATATACAAAATGAAAAGAAAATACATTTTCTTATTAATAAGATCATTTTATTGAAAAAAAGGCGCAAAAAAGTTACCTTTTAAAAGGTCTGTTTTTAAAAGTTTTTTTAATTCTTTTATCTTAAACTTTGTACATATTGGATAGGTGAAAGATAGTTTAATTTAGCTAAAGGCCATTTTTGATTCCAAAAATTAGGAAATTGGTTAATGATATTTTTTATTTTTGTCATTGGTTTTTGGAATAAAAAAGGATCGCGATTGAATAAAATACTTTTCATTTGGCCAAATAAGTTTTCGATAATAGCGTTATCACGAGGGGTTGCTTTGCGCGACATACTAATTGAAAATCCTTTTTTGGTTAAAGTGTGTTGGATTTTTAAAGATTGATAAACTGTACCTTGGTCAGAGTGGATAATACAAGAATTTTTTAGTTTAGGAATTTTTTTGATAGTGTTTAAAATTAAATCCTTATTTTGGTGATGAGAAACATGAGAAGCGACTATTTGATTATTAAAAGAGTCGATAATACAAGAAAAATATAAAAAACCTTCATTGGTATGAAAATAAGTAATATCGGTAAATAATTTTTGCATCGGTTGGGTCGTTTTAAAGTCTTGCTTAATTAAATTATCCGCTACTTTTAAATTAGTTTTAAGGTTATTGTTGTAACAATATTTATTTTTTTTGCTTCTTAAACGACAACAAATATTATTTTCTTTCATGATGAGATAAACTTTTTTCTTAGTGATGGGTTCATTAAAGACTTTTTGGTATAAATCAGTAATTTTCCGATGACCGAAGAAATATTCATGCATTTGACATAAAGATTCAATACGTTTTTGTTGCAAAAGATATTGTTCTTGTTTTTCTTTGAGTTTGGTTTTCACTTTTAACCAATAATAATAAGTGCTCCTTTTAGTTTGAATCGTTTTTAAAATGGTGGTTAAATTTAAATCATTTTGAAATTTTCTTACTAAATTAAAGATAATTTTTTTATCTAGCTTTTCTATTTTGTGAATCATTTGTTGTAATAAGTTGATTTTTTGTTTTAATTTTT
>NZ_AKIN01000056.1:0-1955 GCF_000309405.1 Vaccinium witches'-broom phytoplasma str. VAC | reverse complement strand
GAAGAATAAAAAAAGATGACTATTAAGAAAAAAAATCCAGCAAAATCATTATCTAAAACTAGAAAATTGTTTAATTGGTGGTTAGTTATCGCCCTGATTTTAACAGTGATAACTATTAGTAGTTTATGGTTTAAAAACCATTTTCAAACTCAAGACCAAAAGGAAACTATTCAAGAAACAATAAATAACGAAAAACAAGAATGTCTAGATTTATATATTGATCAAATAAAAATTTTAGAAGAAAATATCAAAATTAAAGAAGAAGAATTAAAAGATAAAGAGCTGACAACCGCTTATAAAAACACTTTAACTACCATTAAAGAACTTAAAGAAAAACAAAAAAAACAAATTCAAAATATTATTGATTTTAAAAACTACTTAAAACAATTAGAAAATAAAATTAAAAAAATGGAACAAAAAATAAAAAAAGCTCCTAATTTAGAAGAGAAACATCGTTTAACTGAAGATAAACTCTTAACAGAAAAAGAATTAATTCAACTAAAAAAAGAAGAAAAAACTTTAGAAGAGAAACAAGAGCTAACCAAAATTATCCAAAATATAGAAGAAAAATTAAAAGACACTAATTTAACTGCTACTGATAAAACTACTCTTAATAATGACAAAATTAATAAAGAAAATAGAATCCAAACCATTGATAATAAAATAGCTCAAATAGCTACTAAAATTAATTTAAAACAAGATCTTGCTGCTTATCAAAGAGAAATAGAAGATCCTAATACGCAAGCAGAATTGAAACCTCATTTAAATGAATGCATTCAACATTTACAAGACCAATTAGCTAAATTAAATTAATATTAGTAAATACCAATGAGCCAATTAACTTTTATTGAAAAAATTGCTTTATATTTTAGTTGCTTTTTGTTAGGTTTTGGTCTTCATGCGCAATTATTAACTTCTCCCCAGATTATTCTAGAAGAGAAATATTCTCTTCTAGAAAATGATAATAAAAAAGTGGTACAAGAAGAATTATTAAAAAATAATAACTATTTAGCGAATGTCTTCAAACCACAAAACGAGATCATTAACAATTTATTTTATGAACAAATAAAACCTTTTGAAGAAACTACTATTATGGCTGATATGAAAATTTATCACGTTTATTTAGGGCAAAATGCTACTATGAAAGATGCTTTAGGTTGGTTAGGGCATCATTTTAAAGATAAAACTTTTAAAAGTACTTTTACTTATGCGCTATATAATAATCAGATCAATGATAAAATGGTTGAATTTAATTACCGTATTAAAGAACCTCCGCCAGAACATTTTCTTTTAGCTTATTTTGATGGGGGACAAAGAGAAGGGGCTAATAATACTTTTACTTTAGAGCAATTAAAACAAATGGGGCAGGGTGCTAAAGCTTTGTATTATTTATGGGGTACTCATCCTCCTTTGCCGAACAAACCTAATGACAACTTACCAGCTATCCCTTTTGAACCAACTAATTATGAATTAGAAATTTTTTACGATAAAGGAACTAATTTTGGCGGACCTTCTTACTTAGCGATTGATAAAATAGCTCTGAAAGATATTAGAAATCAGCAAATAGTCGCTATTTATCCTATTAATCAAAAAATTGAAGAACCTTTTGTAATCTTCAATTATGATTTTGAATTAAAATTTCCTTTTTATAATTATACCCAAGATGGTATGTTATGGTCTACGAATCATATTAAATCTTTAAGAAAAATTGATTTATATGAAAAGAAAACAGGTCAACATCGGACTTTATATTATGATGTAGAATAAAAATTATTAAAAAGAAAGGAAAATACCATGAATGTTATTAATTAAAACAAAGCTTTATTGGTTGTTTGTGGGTCTTTTAAGTTTATTTACTGTTGTTCTTTTTAGTTATGGTCTTTACATAAAACATACTAACCAACAACCTCTTTCTCTTGACCAACAAAATAAAACTAAAGAGGAAAGGGAAGCAG
>NZ_AKIN01000057.1:0-1231 GCF_000309405.1 Vaccinium witches'-broom phytoplasma str. VAC | reverse complement strand
TTTAGTTCCTTTTTGATTGGTTTTTTCTTTGAAAAAACCATATTCAACTAATTTTGTGGTATCAATATTTTTCTTTTTACAATAATTTACTAGACGGAAAGATAAAAGTTTATCAGATAAAGGTGCGTATCCTAGTTTAAATTCTTTAATTGTTTCTAGAGTTAATTTTCTTTTTTGAGTTAAATATTCAAGACCCATTGATGATTCGTTTTTTTGGTTAGTCATTAATAAATAATGATAATAATCACGGAGTTGATTGAATAATGGTGATGTTTCTTTAAATAATTTTGTTTTTGTAGTATTAATTTCTTTTTCGTCAATTAGATGCTTTGATTTAATTGCATGATATTGTTGTTTAAAAGGATTAGGTGAATTATTATTTATGGTTTTTTTTGTTGGATAAGGTTTTGAAATTCATTACTTTTCATAAAGTGGCCCATTCTTTGAATAGCTTCGCTAAAGGATTTAATTTGCCTTCTTTCCATATAAACATCAATAATATCGTAATCTTTACAACATTTCCAACAATGAATTTTGTTATCTAAAGTTAAATGACAACAAGTAGGATTTTGGCCTTGATGGATGGGACAAGGAAAACGATATTTGATATTGAAATTTGATGGTAAAATCTTTAATTTTTTTAATAAAACAATCATGGGGAAATTAGTTTTAATGTGGTTAATTTTGTCTTGATGATTCATTTATTTTACTCCTTTAAAATCCTAATTGATAAGGTAAAACATAACCGATTTCTTGAAATGTTTGGGTGGTCATTTCAAAGTGATATATTAAGGTTTTTTTGGTGCCACTACGATTCTTTTTGATATTGACCTCAATTATTTTTTGATTTTCATTGTCATTAGATTCTAAATAGAGTTGATTTAAGGTTGAATTATAAATATTTAAAGGTTTTTCTTGGCCTTTGGATAATTGGGGTTGAAATTCGGACATGATTAAGACGATATCGGAGTTAGTTTCAATTCCACCAATTCCTTTTAAAGCGGTTATTTCAGGGGATTTGCCATTGTAATTGCTATATGTGTCTCTTGAAAATTGAGAGTGAATGATAATCACAAGGTTTAATTCCGTGGCTAATTGTTTTAATTTAGTCATAATTTCATCAATGGCTAAACGGTCATTTTCTAAGTGGTTTGTGGTTTTGGTTATTTGAAGGTGGTCAATGACGATAATTTCCACTTGTTTTTCTAAATGGAGGCGATAAACTAAATCA
>NZ_AKIN01000058.1:0-1374 GCF_000309405.1 Vaccinium witches'-broom phytoplasma str. VAC | reverse complement strand
AAATCCTACTTGTTGTCATATCAATGATCATAACCAGATTCACTGTTGGAAATGTGGACGTGATTACGATATTATCGATATATATAAAGAAATAAGACAAATTAAATCCTTTAGCGAAGCCATTCAAAGAATAGATCACTTTATGAAAAATCAAGAATTTCACAACCTCATTCAACAAGAAAAAGAAATAACTACAACATCTTCAAACCTTTTTCAAAAACAATATCATGCAATTAAATCAAAGCATCTAGTTGACAAAAAAGAAATTAATACTACAAAAACAAAATTATTTAAAGAAACATCACCATTATTTAATCAAATCCGTGATTATTATCATTATTTATTAATAACTAACCACAACAACGAATCATCAATGGGTCTTGAATATTTAACTCAAAAAAGAAAATTAACCCTAGAAACTATTAAAGAATTTAAACTAGGTTATGCTCCATTATCAAATAAACCACTTTCTTTTAGATTAAGCAATTTCTTAAAAAAGAAAAATATTGATACCACAAAGTTAGTTGAATATGGTTTTTTCAAAGAAAAAACCAATCAAAAAGGAACTAAATATTATCACGATACTTTTCACGGTTCTATTATTATTCCCATCGAACAAAACCGCCAAACTTTTCACTTTTATAAAAATCATTTTCGCGAGACTACCTATTTCCAACCTAAATATCAATCTATTAACAACTTCAGCCAAACACCTACTTTTCATTTCAGTTATCGTTTTTTTGAAGCTTTACCGTATATAAAAAAAACTAAAACAATCATCATTCATGAAGGTTTTTTTGATGTCATTAGTTGTTGGCAACACAACATCAAAAATGTCGTGGGGTTAATTTGTGTTGCCCAATTACTTTCCCAAACTCAAATGGATATTTTAAAAAAAGAAGCAATTAAAGTCATTATTGCTTTAGATAACGACGAAACTGGAAGAAAAAGAAACACAGCCTTAAGCGAACAACTCAAAGAACAACAAATTCCTTATGAAATTAGACGCATTTTGCCCCCTTATGACAAAACATGTAAAGATGTTGATGATTTAATCCGTCAATACGGCTTTCAAGCTTATCAAAAATGTTTTTTTAGATCCATACATCTCATATGAAGAAGCTGAAAAGAAACAAATAGTAGATTTAGCTATTCATTTCTTTGGTGCAGATAAAGTTGAAGTCATGACATAATAATTTATTATAAAATACCAATTAAAAAAAATACCAAAACAAATTCAAAGGAGAAAATAAAAATGAAAAAACAAAAATTTAATCAACAAAAACAATTAATTAAAGAAATTTTTTATTATTCAAAAAATAAAAAATCTCATATGCATGAATATAATCCAAATACCAAGGAAATGATTAAATT
>NZ_AKIN01000059.1:0-7354 GCF_000309405.1 Vaccinium witches'-broom phytoplasma str. VAC | reverse complement strand
AAAGAGGAAAGGGAAGCAGCAGAACAAATTCAAAAACAATTAAAAACTTTAGGAGAACAATTAGCCAAAGAAAACCAACAAAGAGCATTAATCAGAAAGCAGTATGACCTTATTGATCATGAAATTAATCAAAATATAGCTGCTATTAATGCTTTAAACACCAATATTACCGAAAAAGAACAAACTTTAACTACCTCTTTTGACACCTTAAGTCCAGACGAAAAAACTAAATTACAAGAAGAAATTAATGTTTTAAAAAAGCAAAGAGATGAACATTTGCAAAAAGGAAAAGCTTTAATTATCCAAAGAAAAAATTTAGATCAAGAAGAACAAAAAATTATTCAAAATATGGATGATTTACAACAAAAAACCCAAAATATTTCCTCTTTAGCTTCTTTAACAGATAAGATAAACCTTCTCCAAGAAACTATTCAATATAATTATGCGAATAAAACTTTAATTAAAAAAATGTTAGCGCAAGCTAAAGATAATAAAGAAGAAATTGATAATCTAAAAAGTTATGATTTATTTTTAGACGAACAATTATTATCTTTTAGCCAACAAGTAAGACAATTAGAAAAAGAATTAAACGCTAAAAAAAACAATCAACTTTATCAAAAGGATAAAAAAATCATTACTTTTAAAGATGTTTTCGGGATGGAACGAGAAAAAGAAGCTTTAAAAGATTTGGTTTATTATTTTAAAAGCGATCAAAAATTAGTTAATTTTGATAAAGTAACTCCGCGTGGTTATTTGCTATATGGTCCACCAGGAACAGGAAAAAGTTATTTAATGAAAGCTCTTTGTGGTGAAGCAGGTGACGTTCATTTTATTGAAATTGAACCATCTAAATTTGATAAAACTTATGTTGGCGAAGGGAACGAAGAATTAGAGAAAATTTGGGCCGAAGCGGAACAGTATGATAAAACAATTATTTTTATAGATGAAATAAGTGGTTTAGCGAATCGAGAAGATAAAAACACTAGTCAAACCGCTAGTAATATAGTCAACAATTTATTAACCAAACTGGATGGTTTCAAAAAAAGCGATAAAAAAATCATTTTAATGGGAGCAACGAATCACTTAGAGAAAATAGATAGTGCTTTAAGAAGTCGTTTTTCAGAAGAAATTAAAATAGATTTAATTAAAAATGAAGAAATAGCTCAATTTTTAAAATTTTTAGTAAAACCTTTTCAAATCAGTTATCATACTTTTTTACATTTAGATGAAATAGCTAAAAGATGCGAAAATAAGCATTATTCTAATCGTGATTTAACTGGGTTAATCGAAGGTGCTTATTATAAAAAAACTAATCGTTATAAGTATGAGAATCCTTTAGAACATGAAGTAATGTTACCTTCTGATTTAGATGAAGTCCTAGATAGTAAACAAAATATTGTTAAAAGTCAAGAGGAAATCACCCAAAGAAGAAAAGCTTGTGAAGAACAATATGCTACTTGGAAAAAAGGATTGCAAAAATATTTACCTAAATCAAAAGATATGACTAAAGTGCAAGAAGTTTATACTTTTTATGGTTTAGAAGGGTTAGGTTATTATCAAAAAAGCCTTGATCAATTTAAAAATAATCAACATCCCTTACAAAAAGCATTAAAAACTCTGTTAGATCAAAAAGATCAATTAAACTTTGAAATAAAAAATTTAGAACCATATAAATCTTTTAATAAAACTTTAATCGAACAAAAAGACAATGCTATAACCCTTTTAGAACAACAAATTAAAAATCTAAACAATGAGATTGCAGAAGAAAAAGAGTTGTGCGAAGAAAGATTTAATACCCAAAAAGAACCAACTGATTTAGCTCCTTTTGTTAAAAATCCTTTTAATCAATGGGAAGATGGGGACACTGGGATGGATCTTTTTATATATGAAACATTTCCAACCGGAAAGCACAATTAACCGAAAAACTTTGACGAAAATCATTACAGTAAGTTGGACGGTTCGTTTAGGTAAAAACTTTTTAACCGTTAAAAAAAATCAACCAAAAAAAGGTTTATAAAAATGATAACAATTTAATGAAATCAACCAAATAAATTATAACACATCTGTTAATATTTATTCCTAATTAAAAATTAATATTTTATCAATTATAAAAAATACTTCAAATAATTATTTATTTGAAGTATTTTTTTCTTTAAAAGAGGTTCAAATGGTTTTTGGAAAAAGAATTATTTACCCGAAAAGACGAATTTTATTTATAAATCAATTTTATTAAGTCGTTCAAACAATTTTTCTCCGGGTTGTAATTCTTTGGTTTGAGTGATGCCAAATTCTTTTAAACTTTCAAAAGTTTCTTCTTCTGCTTTAATTTGTTTTAAAATTGATTCAGATGTTTCAGGCAAAAAGGGTTTTAATAAAATACCTATAAAACGTAAAGTTTCGACTAAATTATATAAAAAAACATCTAATTTGGCTGAGTTATTTTCCTCTTTAACCATTTTCCACGGTTCAACAATATCCACATATTTATTAGAATAACGAGCTAATTGAATGATATGTTCCATCGTTTCCGCCACTCGATAAGAATTCATTGTTTTTTTAACCAACTTCACAGTATCAAGCGCTTTTTGAGGCAAATTAAAATCATCTTTTTCTTCTGTCGCTGTTTTAGTTAATTGAGTGTTACGGTAAGTTTTAATCATGCCTAAAGTGCGGCTTAACAAGTTTCCTATCGTGTTCACAAGATCAGCGTTATATCTTTCTAATAAAAGTTCATAACTTAAAGTTCCATCAGAAACATAAGGTATTTCGTGTAAAACAAAATATCTAATAGCATCAACAGAAAAAAACTTTAACAAATCATCTATATAAACCACATTATTAGTCGATTTGGAAATTTTATTGTTATTGAATAAAATCCAAGGATGAATTAAAAATTGTTTTGGTAGAGGGATTTCTAAAGCCATCAATAAAATAGGCCAATAAATCAAATGAAATCTGCTAATATCTTTCCCGATGACATGCAGATCACAAGGCCAATATTTTAAAAATTGTTCATTAGGCAAGATTTGTCCGTCTTCAGACAGTTGAAAACCTAAACCGGTAATATAATTGCTTAAAGCATCAATCCAAACATAAACCACATGGTTAGGGTCAAAACTTAAAGGAATACCCCATTTAAAAGAAATCCTAGAAATAGATAAATCAGTTAAAGTTTCTTTTAACAAATTTAAAATTTCTTTTCTTCTTTCTTTAGGCAAAATCAAATGAGGATTATCATTTAAATAAGTTAATAATCGCTCTTGATATTTCGATAATTGAAACAAGTAGACTTCTTCTTTTGACCAAACTGGTGTTTCACCGCTAGCAGTTTTACCGTTGATTAAGTCTTTTTCTGCTATATAACTCTCTTCAACGACAGAATACCAACCTTCATAAGTTCCTAAGTAAATATCGCCTTTTTTTAATAGTTTATTAACGATCGCTTGAACTGTTTTTTTATGATAATCATTGGTCGTTCTCACGAAATGATCATAATTAACCCCTACGGAATCATAAATTCTTTTAATTTCAGAAGAAATATGATCTACATATTCTTGAGTATTTATTTTTTCTTGAGAAGCTTTTTTTTCAATCTTTTGACCGTGTTCATCGGTTCCTGTTTGGAAATAAACATCATAATGATCCATTTTTTTAAAGCGCGCTATTGAGTCGGATAAAATCATTTCATAGACATTACCAATATGCGGAATGCCTGAGGCGTAAGCGATAGAAGTAGAAATGTAAAACTTCTTTTTTTTAACTTTCATATAAACAATAAATCTCCTTTTTATACATTATCTATACCATTATCTTTTTGGATTTTATATTTTTGATAAATCTCTTTTTTAGAAATATTCCTCACTTTAGCGACTTTAGAAAAAGACTCTTTTTCCGAAAAACCTTGTTGCACAAAAAACATAATATGTTCGTCTAAAGAAAAATCTTGATAAGAAAAAGACTTTTTATTGCCTTCAATGACTAAAACATATTCTCCTTTAGTTTTCAACTCTTCTAATAAAACACTATCAATATCGCCATTAATAATGGTTTCAAATTTTTTTGTTAATTCCCTAGATAAAGAAACATTATGTTGAGGATAATGCATTTGAACTATTTGTAAAGTGTCTTTAATTCTTAAAGGAGATTCATAGATAATTAAAGATCCTTCAAAAAAACGGTGTTTTAATAATATTTCCGTTTTAACTTTTTTATTTTTAGGTAAAAAACCTAAAAATAAAAACGGAATATCAAAAGAAGAAATGCTAAAGGCGGACAAAAAAGCCGCCGGCCCTGGAACAGAAGTAACATAAAAACCTGCTTTTTTAACTTCTTGAACCAACAATAAACCTGGATCACTAATTAAAGGAGTGCCAGCGTCACTAATTAAAGCTATTTCTTTGCCGCTCTCTAACAAAGATAAAATCTTTTGCACCCTTTGCTTTTCGTTATATTGATATAAAGAAAGTAAGTTGTTTTTAAATTGATAAAATTCTAATATTTTATGAGCTCTTCTGGTATCTTCCGCCAAAATATAATCAACTTTTTTTAAAATTTCTAACGCACGAAAGGTTAAATCTGACATATTGCCGATAGGAGTGGAAACCAAATATAAAGTTGGTTTCGGTTCGATAAAGGTTTTTTGTATTATTGCCATATTTTAATGATTTTTAAATTTTAAGTTAAATTTAAAAACTCCTTTTGTTTTTCTATTTCTAAAAATAAAGTCATAAAACAAAAATTAGCATTGACAAAAACATTCTTTTGCTCTATTTGTTCTAATATCTCTAAATATTTATTAATATGTTCTAAAGATAATTCATCAAAAAAAGTTTTTTCTAATAATTCTATAGGAAAAGTAAAAGATAAATTATTTTTTTTATAATATAAATCTAAGAAAAATTGCATTATAATTTTTAAAAAATCACTAAAAAAGAATTTATCTTCAGTTAAAGACTTAGCTTCCCCGAACAAATAAACAAAATCATTCTTTTTTTTAAAATTATCTAAAAACAATAAAAAGAATTTTTTAAATTCTAAATAATAATTATTTTTTGAAACATCTTCTGTTCTGTTGTGAAAACGATTTAATAAACTGATTAAAACGTCATCTAAAACTGCGCCTGTATTAATTGCTGGCGAAACTTTTTTTTCTTCTTTGTCTTCCATCATATTATCTAACGAAAAAACTTGTGTACGTGAAAGAATAGTAGGAAGGACAAGATCGCTATTATTAGTTAATAAAACACCTAAAATATTCTCACTAATAGGGTTTTCTAAAAAATAAAGTAAACTGTTAGCTGCTTTAACATGAAGATGTTCAATACCTTCAATAACATAAACTTTTTTTTGTTGAAACAAAGAAGTTTGGTTGAAATAATTTTGCATTTCCAAAATTTGTTCTTTTTTAATGGAATTATTTTTTTTATAACTTAAATGATAAAAATTAGGATACGAAAAATTTTTAATTAAATTTTCTAATTGAGAGTCAAAAGGAGAAGTTTGTAAAAATTCATGAACTAATTCCATCATAAGTTCATGTCTAACTTCTTCGTCACTGCCTTCTATTAAATAAAGATGAGATAATTTTTTTTGTTCAATAATAAATTTAAATTTTTCCAATAAACGTTGTTTTTTATTCATAATTTTATTTTAAACAATCTTTGTATTTCTATTTCAATGATGGATTGTATTTCTTCCAAAGGCTGGTTAGCATCAATTTTAAAAATTCTCTGAGGAAATTGTTTATGCAAATTTAAAAAACCTCGTCTAACTTTTTGATGAAAAGATAAAGTTTGCAAATCAAAATATTCTCTTTTATCTTCTCTTTTGTCTTTTATTCTTTGAAGTCCTATTTGAGGTTCTAAATCTAAATAAAAAGTAATATCAGGCATCGTCTTCAACGCGATAACATTAATTTTTTTAACAAATTCTTCGCCTAACTCTCTAGCGTAACCTTGATAAGCCAAAGAAGAATCTAGATAACGATCGCAAATCACTATTTGACCTTTTTTTAAAGCTGGTAAAATAACTTTATCTAAATGTTCTGCTCTATCGGCTGCGTATAATAAAGCTTCCGTGCGAACGTCTATTTTATTATCAGAACTGAATAAAAGACTTCTTATAGGAAGATTAGTTTCACAACCTCCCGGTTCTTTAGTTAAAATAACTGCATGTTTTTGAAACATTTTTTTAAACAAAGCGTTTGCGAGAGTGGTTTTACCTGTTCCTTCGCCGCCTTCAAAAGAAATAAACATATCGAAACACCTTTTTAATAAAAAATTTTTGTTAAAACAAGACCACAAGGAGGAGCCAAATAAGAAAATTGTTTACCATATGTTAAGTTTAACATATTTTCCAAGTCTAATAAATTCTTTTTTTTCTGCCCGATCCTAATTAAAAAACCTACTAAAAAAAGAATCATATGTTTTAAAAAACCTTTACCGTGAAAAACCAAAATATATTGATATTCGGTTTCTTCTAAAAAAGCGTCATAAATGATTTTAACGGTGGATTTTTTTTCGTCTTTATTATTGGTAAATAAAAAAAAATCATGTTCGCCTTTAATTAAAGATAATGCTTTTTCAATTAAGGTAAAATCCAAAGATTCAAAATAAGTTTGAAAACGGTTATTAAAAGGCGTTAATTCTTTTTTAGAAAAAAAATACTTATAAATTTTGGATTTAGTATGATAACGAGCGTGAAAAGCATCATATACTAAAGAGAGTTCCGCGACCTTAATATCTTTCGGCAAGACTTTATTTAAAGCTTTTTGGAAAAAATAATTATCAATCAAAAATGAAGTATAAAAATGAACTACTTGACCTTCAGCATGAACCCCTTTATCAGTGCGACTAGCGGCGTAAGTTATAATTTTTCGTTTCGTAAGACGAAACAAAACATTTTCTAAAACGGACTGAATTGTGATTGATTTAGGTTGTTTTTGATATCCATGATAATTAGTGCCATCATAACTTAAAACTAATTTATAAGTAAATTTTTTCAAATCAAAAACCTCTCTTTTATTTTATAATAAATCATAAAATAAAAAAATATTTTTCCCCTTTTTTAAAAAAAACTCCATATAAAAAATGATAAAATAATTATTAAAAACAGATAATCTTTTTTTGTCATTTTATAATGATTTAATTTAGTGCGTTTTTTGCCTAAAACATATCCACGCGCTTCCATAGCATTAGCTAAAACTAAAGATTTTTGAAAAGATATCACAAAAATAGGAATTAATAAAGATAATAAATTATAAATCTTTTTAAATAAATTTTTAGTATATAAATCCAAACCTCTAGACATTTGCGCTTTAATAATCTTTTGAGTTTCTTCCATTAAAAAAGGAATA